>CABQNF010000034.1 GCA_902465465.1 uncultured Collinsella sp.
GCGCTCCAGGCAGGCTTTGAGACCGCGAGTCGAAAGATAGAACAGCGTGGCGTCTGCCATCGAAACGCCCGAGGTCGCCGCAACGAGCTTGTGGGCAACACGGCGAACGGCGCCCTTAGCAGGCATATCCGCCCACTCAGTTCCCAAAAATGTCGTGAGGTCCATGTTGACGCCAGCCGCCACGCGATGGAAGTCGTCGGCATCCAAGCGCGCTAGGTCGAACACAATTAGGTCCAAAAACCAAGTTATCAGCTCGCCGGGGCACAGGTCCCAAAGACCGTAGGCCGCCCAGTCCTCCAAGACCTCCTCGAGCATCCTCATGTGGGCGTCAAGCTTTTTGGCGCGAGCCTCGGCACTGTTGAACTCGTGCGTCGCCGATTCACTCTCCATCACGTAGTGGTAGAACTTGTCCGGCATGACGACGGTCTTGCGGGCAAGCGCATAAGCCGCAAATTGGAAGACGACGTCCTCGCCCAAAGCCAAACCGGGGGCGAAGCGAATACCTTCGCGATTGAGCAGCTCGCGCGAAAAAGCCGCGCGGCAGGCATAGGGCTGCGCATTCGAATGGAACAGCAGTTGGGGATCACGGGCGCCGAAGGTACCAGCTTTGGGGCTCATGAGTTGCTGGACGCGTTTGGGGGCAGCATCGGCAGGTTCACAGACGCCGCCAAAAACGGCGGCCTCGGCATCCGCAGACTCCATGACATGCAGCACGCGCTCGACCGTCTGGGCATCGATATAATCGTCGGCGTCCACAAAAAAGACGGTCTCGCCCTCGGCAGCATCGATACCGGCATTTCGAGCGCACGAGACGCCCGCGTTTTCCTGGTCAATCACCAGTACACGATCGTCGGCCTGCGCGATCTGGCGCAACGCGTTCAACGAATCATCAGTCGAACCGTCGTTGACGCAGACAACCTGAATCGAGCGCTCGGACTGGGCCAACAGCGAATCGAGGCATCGCTGAATCGAGCGCGCAGAGTTGTAAACGGGGACGACAATGGTAGCTTTAGGACACGAGGCCTCTCCCATGCCGACCTACCCCCTCAGCGATTCGATGAGGAAGGCAGCAACCACGCCTGGGCCTCCAACCGAGGCGTAATACTTAGCACGCCCCAAGGCACCATCCGTCGCAAAGCTCGGATGCTCGTCAACCCAGCCCTCAGGATCTTTGAGGATAGCAGCGAGATTTGCGCGCTTCCACGGCTTGAGGTCGTCAAGCGAAAACTCCCCGGCGTCCAAGGCAGCTTGGAACTCCTTGGCCATCTGAACCAGGAACTCCTTATAGAACTTGGGCGCCAGGCGCACGTAGTTCCACATGTACGAATCGTACTTAATGAGCTGATTGAACTTGAGCATGCGCGCGACGTCATCACTTGCGTGGTCGCGGGCATAATCCTCTCGAATCCAACGCTCAATCTCGGCATACTCGGTATTGACGCAAAAGACCTTAGCCGAAGAATTGACCGAGGAATTCTCGTTGTCCTGGCGATACGACAACACGGCATCATGCAGGTAAACAGCCTTATCGGCACACGCGATCACCTTAAAGGCGAATGACGTGTCCTGAAAGGATGCCCCCGGAGTCGGCAGGAACTTAATGCCGTTGCGCTCAAGAAAATCGCGACGGTACACTGCCGACCAAATCGACGGCTTTTGATTAAAGAACTGCGTCGTATCGCTCGGGTGCACTGGCTTGCCACAGTCCTTGGCTTTAAACATCTCGTGCAGCGAACGGCGCTCCTCGGGCTTAGACCAGTAGAAATCAAAGTTCGCCTTCGCAAAGTCGGCATTATTGCTATCGGCGGCCGAGACAAGCTTTTCGAGTGCGTCGGGCGCCATAAAGTCATCGGACTCCAAGATGCCAACGTACTTGCCACGCGCCATCTCCAGACCGTGGTTCATCGAGTCGCCGTAGCCGCTGTTGGCCTTGTCGATCATCTTGACGCGCCCATCGCGCTCCATATACTCGTGGATAATCGCCGGCGAGTTGTCGGTCGACCCGTCGTTAATGCAGATGATCTCAATATCCTTGAGCGTCTGCGCCAGGGCGGAATCGAGACACTCGCGCAGGTAGCGCTGAACATTGTAAATGGGAATAAGCAGCGACAGAAGAGGGCTGCCAGAGGCGTTAGTAGACAAATGTGCTCCTTAGGAAATACCTGTCGTTTCATGGTATCAAAGGGTCAGCGCGCCAGCGGGCGTTTATATAATCTATGGAGCCTCTTGCGGGCAAAGCAGCCCCACGTCATGCGGCGGGCCCGTGGCAGGTTCCTGCGTTTTATTCAAAGCTTGCCGCTAAGGTGCGCCGAGCCTTTACAATAGGACAGTCCCAAGGACGTATTCGATAGCTTCCGTGCAGCGCTCGCCCGCCGCGCGTGAAAGGATATATTGCCCCATGCCTTCAACCCTTCCCGCCCCCATCGATAAGCTCGCCATCGTCGTCGTTACGTACAAGCGCCAGGAACTCCTGGCCAACTTGTTCGACTCCATGACCGAGCTCACGGCAACGCCCTGGCGCATCGTGATTGTCGATAACGAGAATTCGCGCGAGACCGAGGCCATGTGCGCCGCATTCAACGAGCGCCTGGCCAACCTGTGGGGCATCGACACCGAGCAGCCCGACGCGCAGGGCGGCACCGACCGTGTCATCTACGCCCCGCAGCTCGAAAACGGCGGCGGTGCGGGCGGCTTCTCCGCCGGCACCAAATGCGCCTACGACCTGGGCGCCCAGTGGTTCTGGGTGATGGACGACGACGTGCTCGTCATCCCCGAAGGAATCGAGCGTCTTGCCAAGTGGACCGACCGCTACGATGTCATCCAGGGTTCGCGCCTAGACTTTGACGGCGGCGCTTTCTTTTGGCAGTACCAGCTCATCCTTTCGCTCGGCATCCCTAACCCCATCGCCAAGTGGGATCTGGGTCCCGAGGGCTACCGCGCCATGAACCAGCTGTGCTTTGAGGGCGGCATGTTCTCGCGCCGCGTGGTCGACAAGATTGGCCTGCCCGACGCGCGCTTCTTTATCTACGGCGACGATGCCTGCTACGGCTACGTAGCCAGCCAGCACTTCCCCGCCGCCGTGGTCGCCGACGTGGTGCTCAAGCGCGCCCGTGCCGTCTCTAACTGGGATATCGCCGGCAAACGCCAGCTCAACTCTACGAGCGACACCAACCGCTACTACATCATGCGCAACCGAGGCTTCCTCGCTCGCTATATGCAGATCTACGGTGACTACCACCCCATGTTGTTCCGCCTGGGCAATGCCGCGACCTTCTGCAAGGAATTCATTCGCCTGGCTGCCGTTGACAAGTGCTTTAAGACCGGTATTCCGGCGCTGCGACGCGGCATGAAGGACGCCCGCAAGATCGTTAAGGATCCCAACTGGAAGCCCATGCCGCCCATGAAGGACACGGAGTAACAGAAGCCGGAAACACCTCAGCGCTTAAAGCCGCTGGTGCACCGTAGCCACATGCTGTCCATCAAACCCAAACCCCCAGCGCATGCGGCCAACGCCGGGTCGCGGCACACGGATTTCGTCGATGCCGTCGCGCTCTATGTCGAGTAGCGACTGCACGGCCAGCAATTCCAGGCCCAGCGCATCCACATCGGGGTCATACATCAAGTTAATCGTTATCAGCGGGCGCTCGTCCAGCATGCCAATCGTGTCTGCTACGTCGAACACAGCACCCGTAGGGAAAACCTGGATGTCCCAGCGACCTGCGCCACACTTTCGCCTCGAGGCAGGATTGGCATAGCCCGGTAAGCCAAAGCAGAGCCCCTGCAAGAGCAGATGATATGGCAGCGGCTTATCTGGGTCGATATCACCGATTCCCGCATCCCCCAGGATGCGGCTTAGCGCCCGCCTCACGGTATCCTCGTTCCCACGGCACAGCCCGTCGCGAAACGCATCGACGTCTCGAATGTCTTCGGCAGCGCACTCAAACCACTCAACAATCACTAGACGCAAGGCCTGTCGAAGCTCGTTATTGGGCAATCGCAAAGCACGGAGGCGATTGCCATGCTCTGGCTCCTCAGTCATATCCGTCGTGAGAAAACCGGACAGATACAGCGCTGTCCACATGCCATCGTCAGGCGAGACATCTGGCTCTGCAGTGCCCAAACAAAGCGAGACCTCAGCGCACCCATGGGCCTCGAGCAAATCAAACAAGACCGAAAGGCGGTCGAGATTCCACCCGGCAACTACCCTACTCAGGCAATCGGCATATCCATACAGATCGGCACGCACAGGCGCCGTGCAGCCTCGGCCAAGAAAACCGATCACACGCTCTGGACTCGAGCAATAGGCCCTGCCAAACCGATACCCCTCGAGCCATTCACGCGCATCATCCAGGTATTCCTCGCGCCCAGCATGATTCAAAAGAGCCTCGACCTCGGCATCCGAAAAACCGAAACATCGGTCACACCACGCCGACAGCGGCGTCGTCAGACAATACGAGCAGCCGCGCGAAGAAAGCGCCGCTTCGGCAGGACCGGGACACTCCCCCATCAGACACGTCAGCCGCAACGAATCGCGCGCAGTGGCAATGGCGTCAAACAGCACACGGTCAAGTAGTTCTGCCGGATCGGCGTCGGAAGCGTCCCTCGCGCTCGCACGGCGAGACCACGCCGCATCGTACCCATCAACGAGCAATACAACCTGCTCATCGCTGGCAATCTCCAGCAGCTCTATGAGCACGCCAAGCACCGAGGCGACCTCGTCCTCGCTCGCCGCGCCACGCGCAACACGTTCGATGTGACGCACCTTGTCTCGAGCTAAATCTGGAGCCTCCAAAAGCGCCAGCAGGCGGGCGCACTCGCCCGAAAGAGCATCGCGCACGACGTCGGCAACAGCGGGGCCACGCCTCGCAGCGCCAGAAAAGTCCAGCGATATCACCGGATAGCAAGCGTACTCATCCCGATAGCGCCCGCCGTCTGCATCCCAAATCTGAGCATCGGCAAACAAACGCTGACCAGAGCGACCGACCGCTGGACGCTCCAGAAAAGCCCTGAGCATCGACAAGTTCATGCTCTTGCCAAAACCCTCGGGTCGACAGCACACCACAACGGACGCGTCGCAGTCCAACACATCGGCAATAAACATGGTCTTGTCAACCAGCATGCAGCAACCAAGGGCCTCCGCATAGTCGTGCATGCCAATGGGCAAAACCACATCGTCGGCACAGCCGATCAAGCGCACGCCAAAGCCAGCAGTACAATCAACATTTGCCTGTTCAGACACCAAAACGTTCCCCCTAAATCGCAACACGATGCCAATTGTAATGACCGCCTCGCGCGTACCGACGACGCCGCGCGAACATATCGGGCAACGGTAGCAACAAGAGGTATGAGGGGGCATAACTAATCGTTGCACAACAAAACGGGGCCCAATGTATTCGCACCGGACCCCGTCCCAACTCTTTAGTTATCTAGCAACCAAGAGGCTACTCCTCCGAGCCGTCCTCCCCAGAAGCTTTCTTCTGCTGATCGAGCTTATGCTTACCACTTACGATAGACGTAGCGCCCAGTGTGGCCAAGCTCGCGCTGGCAAGGCTCGCCATCACAATCAGATCGCCCGTCTTGGGCATGTTGCCGCCCGAAGACTTGGTAGTTGTAGTCGTCGTGGTCGTGGTGGTCACCGTTTTGGAGTCATTTTGCTCCTGATTCTGGTTGTCAGCACCGCTCTTGTCGTCGTCTTCGGACTGTTTCTTTTCGTCCTCGGTCTTTTTCTTTTCGCCCTCGGTTTTGCTCTTGTCCTTCTTCTGAGCGGATTTGTCGTCCTTCTCCTCAGAGCTAGAACCCTTATCGGATTCGGTCTTCTCGGAAGCCTTGTCCTTGGAGTCGCCCTTTGCGGCTTCGGTCTTTTCCGTGGAAGCCTGATCAGAGTTGTCCTTGTTCTGGGCCGAGCCGTTATTGACGCCAGCCATCAGCGAAGAACCCAGCGTAGAACCAAGCTGCTCGGAGAAAGAAGGCTTCTTGTCCGGCGAAGCAACGGGAGCGTCCGGCGCCTTATTCGAGTCGTCCTTGGAAGCATCGGAATCAGGGGTTGCGTCAGAGTCAGAGCCGTTGTTAGAGCCGGTGTCAACGGACGAATCGCTCGAGCCGGTGGATGAGTTAGAGGTGTCAGCGTCGGTCGAACCAGAAGCGTCGCTGTCCGTATTGCCGGCAGAGCTTGAAGACGAATCGCCCGCAGCAGAGCCGTTCGAGGTAGAGCCGTCGTTGGTAGTGCCACCAGCAGAGCCATTACCGTCAGCATCGGTCGAGGGCGCATCCATCCTGTCATCGTTGGCATCGTCACTCGAGTCGTCATTCGAATCAGGTGTCGGCGAGGGCACCGGTGTAGGCTCGGGCTGCACGGGCGTCGCAGCGGCAGCGGCCTCGTCCTCGGCAATATAAACCAAACAGTCCTTCAGCTCATTCTTATAACGATTCTTCCAGCCCTCATGATACTGGGGCTGACTTGAAAACTTGGTGGCAACATTGTTGACCACGCTATTGGAGAGCGCCGTCACAAACTCGCGGTCGGACATATCGTTGGAAAGATTCGCCCAGCGGAAAAAATCCCTGCAGCCACCGGTGCCGCACATGTTGGTAATGCTCCACACCATGCCCTTGACGCAATCGGCACGGCCCGAAATATCAATGCCCAGGCCGCTCTTGAGCCACGCCTCGGTCACTGCGTAGTAAGAGTTGTACGCATAGGCGTCCTGAAGTGCCGAGAACTCGACAGGATCGATGTTGTAAGCACCCTGGAAAGCCTCTTGCGCGATACGACCCAGCTCGGTAAATTGGCCGTTCTCGTACATGGCATTGCTCGCGTTGGAAATCTCGCTGCCGCGATCAATCGCATCTTTGAGCATGCCGTACTTGGCAGAATCGTAGTTGTAAACCTGCTTCATAAACGGAATGAGTGACCAGCGGCGATCAAACTGATAGTAGCCCAGTGCGTTATAGCCGTCACCATACGAAAATCCCTGGTTGTAGTTGCCATGGCTCTCGTACTTGGTAAAGTACTTCATCTCGGGAGTCACGTTGACAAAAGAAACACCCTGGACCGACCTCAGCACGCCCGAGAAGGACTGCTGGGTGTAGAGACCCTTATCGATATCGGTGGCATCCGAGGCAACGCCCGGCGTGGGCTCCTCGGCAGCGGCGGGTGCCGGCGCGGAAACGGCGCCAAACGAAAGCGCCAACGTCAGGCCCGCGACAATAGCAGAATGCTTGGGCTGCATAAGATCCTCCCTGCATTGGTGTAGTTAAAGTTCAGTTTGCAAAGATAAAAATCAGTATTGCAGCTCGCCCGTTGTTACACAACAACCCCTCGGTAAACGGCAACAACCCTCCGCGAAATCTTAAGGAATTAAACAAACTGGTCGTCGGGCGCCATCAGAAGCTCGCCGTATCGCTCCATCAGCCCGTCCCTCAACTGACAGAAAGCGGGAATATAGACGTTCAAGATGCGCTGAATCAAATCTTGAGCGAGCTTGTTGTCATAGATATGGACGTTCGTATTGCGGTCTCTGAGCATATCTAGCCAGGCCGCCTCATCAATAAAGTCGTAGAATCGGTACGACTCCTTCAAGATGGCACGAGGAGACCCCGACGCGGCAAGCGTGGCACCCTCATACTCGAGCAGACGCTTAAGGAGCTTCCAGCTCAGTTCAAATTGAAGATTAAACTTATTAATCAATCCACTCTGAACAAAATCATTGTTGAGATCCTGATTGGGCGCATCCTCAAGATTCGCCAAGGCACTGGCAAAGTTCTCATATTTTTTCATACAGAATCACACCATCCCTGGCAATTTCATCGAGCAATTGTTGCGATAAGGGCTCGTCGAGATTGACGACATCTACATCTAAAAGAGTATCAAGACGCTCCTCGATCAAATATGAGAAACGGCCGAAATCTCGGCAACCTGCTACAGCAATATCTATATCGCTCTTAGGCAAGTTGTCGCCTCGAGCGCGGGAACCAAACAGCACAACCTTCTCGGCGTCACATTCCCGAGCAAAAACTTCAATTTGCTTATACACCTTGTCGAGAGATGTCATTTGCAGCCCTACAGCTTAATGTCAAAGTTGATTTCGGGGACGGCGGCCAGGTCGGCCAACGTCACGCCGTCGACGTACTTTTCGATCACGTCGTCCAGACCGCGCCAGAACTTGACGGTCGAGCACAAATCGCTGCGGGTGCAGCTGTTGTCGATGCCATCGCACGCCACCGGAGCCGTGCTGCCCTCGACGGCGCGCAGGATGTCGCCAGCACGCACCTCGGCG
>CABQNF010000035.1 GCA_902465465.1 uncultured Collinsella sp.
ACAAGTACCAGAACACCGACATTCGCGGTTATGGCTACTACACCAACAACCCGCCCGCCGGCGCGTACCGCGGCTTTGGCGTTTGCCAGTCCGAGTTTGCGCTCGAGAGCCTGATCGACCTGCTGGCAGAGAAGGTCGGCCTGGATCCGTGGGAGATTCGCTACCGCAACGCCATCGAGCCGGGCGAGGTTTTGCCCAACGGCCAGATTGCCGACTGCTCCACGGCGCTGAAGGAGACGCTGCTCGAGGTCAAGGATGCCTACTATGCGCATCCCGGACACGCCGGTATCGCCTGCGCCATGAAGAACGCTGGCGTGGGCGTTGGCCTGCCCGATGCCGGTCGCTGCAAGATTCGCGTCGAGGATGGCCGCGCCGTGGTCTACGCCGCCACGTCCGACATCGGCCAGGGCTGCAACACGGTCTTTTTGCAGGACGTTGCCGAGGCCTGCGGTCTGCCGCTGAGCTGCATTGCCAACGGCGAGTGCTCCACCGAGAACGCTCCCGACTCCGGCACCACGTCTGGCTCGCGTCAGACGGTCGTGACCGGCGAGGCCGTGCGCGGTGCCGCCTTCCTGCTGCGCGATGCCATGCTTGACATCGAGGCCGGCAAGCCCGCACCCGATACTCCCGTGAGCGCGCATGGCGACGGCGTCAAGATTGAGTACGACGACGGTCGCGCCTATCAGCTGCGCACGCAGGAGCTCGTCGCCGGCCAGGGTATGCATCCTCAGGATCCCGCGGCTGCCATCAAGGCGCTCGAGGGATGCGAGTTTGGCTACGTGTACCTGGAGCCGACCGACAAGCTGGGCGCCGACGTTCCCAACCCCAAGAGCCACATCTGCTACGGGTTTGCCACGCATGTGGTCATTCTGGATGATGACGGCCGCGTGAGCGAGGTCTATGCCGCGCACGATTCCGGCAAGGTGGTCAACCCCATCTCCATCCAGGGTCAGATCGAAGGCGGCGTGCTCATGGGTATGGGCTATGCGCTTACCGAGGACTGGCCGCTCAAGGACTGCGTACCCCAGGCAAGGTACGGTACGCTCGGGCTGTTCCGTGCGCCCGAGATTCCGAATATCCACGCCATCTACGTGGAGAAGGACGAGCTGTTGCCCGTGGCATACGGCGGCAAGGGCATCGGTGAGATCGCAACGATTCCCACGGCGCCCGCCATACAGAACGCCTATCGCGCATTCGACGGCAAGCTGCGTCCGGATCTGCCCATGGTGGATACGCCGTACAGCCGCGTTCGCAACTGCGGGTAGGGTAGGGCGCGGACAGCCATTGCTGATGGGCTGTTCGCGCTCAATATCAACTGCATATGCTGCGCCTTTGGCCCCCGGCTCCATCGCGAGCCGGGGCCTTTTGTTTGGAGCGCCTCCGCATGCGGAAACTGTGTCCCGGAATCCAGCTTCGGAACGGGATGAACTTTCCCAACGGGGCCGCATGCGGAAACTGCGTCCCGGAATCATGCCTCAGAATGGGATGCGTTTTCCGCTGGCCGGTCGTTTGGAAAGCGCATCCCAGTTTGAGTGTTTATTCCGGGATGCGGTTTCCGCTGAAGGACTCAACCGGAAAGCACGACCCGTTCCGAGACCTGATTCCGGGACACGCTTTCCGCTAGGCCCGCCATCCGGAAAGTGCATCCCGTTTTGAGCGTCCAGGCTAGGACGCGCTTTCCGTTGGCGTGGTCGTTGGGAAAACGCGGCCCAAATAGGGGGGGGTGCGATCCGGCGATGCGTGGCCTAGCAGCTCCTGCAGGTCAACCTCGTTGAGCCATGTTGGCAGCGCGGTCTGCCGGATGCCTGCCGTCTGCAGCTTTTTGGCGAGCATTCCTGCCGAGCGGACCTCGTTCATGGTAAAGCGCAGCAGAGGGTGACCGTAGAGCGATAGATGCGCCTCGCGCTGTCGTTCGGCAACGAGTACTTCGGCGGTGGTGCGCCCGGCTAGTATGGCCTGGTCGGTATACTTGACGAACCCGTCGAGTTCTCCCAATGTGAGCTCCCGCGCCTGGCGCTTCCAGGCAAAGTCCGTTCGCATGGTCTCGGTCGAATCGAAGGGGTCCGTCAGCTTATATTGGAGCTGGTCGGGTGCAAAGCCCGTTTCGATCATGACGGCTCGAGCGACCGATTCCCCACCGCTCTCGGCACGCGCGTCAGCATATTGGAGCGTGGTGAGCGCAGTGCGCACCGCGCGACCGTTGCGAGCGCCCGCTCGTTTTTCGACTGCTCCCATCAGCTGCTCTCGCGTTAGGCCGAGCTTTGAGATCGCCGAGTCGGCAATGGGCATGCCGTCGGCAAAACCAGTTTGCAGCAGGCAATCTGTGGCCGTTTGGTTGGGCGGCGTTACCGATATGCCGGCTCTGCGTATTGCTCCGGCCGGCTCAATCTGGTGCCGCTGAATATGTGCGCCCGGACGAGCCGACGGCTTTGTCGAGCTGCAGACATGCACAACATTCAGGTGCCGCCACGAGGCCTCGAGCCCCAGCAGGCAAGCTGCCGAAAACGAGCAGAACGTCCAATCGGGATGGATGATCGCAAGGGCGCGGATAATCTCGCAATGGCGTTGCGCTCGGTTGAGTTCATCCCAGCGCGTTTTTCGCGCAAACAACCCCGACATGGGCGAGACAACCGTGCCGCCGGTGCGCCGAAGGAGCGCTTTTCGGATCGCCGTGCTCGGGGGAATCAGACAGCGCCCCTCTTGTTCGGCTTGGTTCAACAGCTGGTCGATGAGTTGGTCATTGCAATGGGTCATGAGCTACCGCCTCCTTTTGGGTAGCAAAAACGTATCAGCTGGAACTTGCCGCTCAGCTGACCAAAAGCTGACCAAAATCTAACCATGCAGGCAGATGGCCTGGTTTTGACGTCATTTTTTGAAGCTGAATCGGTGGGCGGTAATTGGCGACCTTGAACGGTAGCGAGTTATGAAGAATGGGTAAGTTTCGGGACGTGTACTTTTTTGAAAAAGAGCATTCTATCTGCTGTTTTGTGTCTCTGGATCGCATGTTTGAAGGTCTGTGATAAGGGCGACGGATTGTCGTGTTGTATCTGCGGAAACTGTGACCCGGAATTGCCGCTTGGAATGGGATGCGCTTTCCGGAACAGCCCTCAACCGGAAACTGCGTCCCAGATTTCGGCCTCGGAGTGGGATGCCGTTTCCGGATCGGGCCTCAAGCGGAAATTGCATCCCGGAACGAGCCCTCAGAGCGGGATGAACTTTCCCAACGGGCCGCATGCGGAAACTGTGTCCCGGAATTGCCACTCAGAACGGGACGCGCTTTCCGGATGGCATGTTTGGCGGAAACTACGGCCCAGTTTTTGGCTCCAGAACGGGATACATTTTCCGGAACGGTCCACGTGCGGTGGGGCACCGCCCCTCTTGCGTGCGCCGCTTGTCGAATTACGTTATAGCTAGCTATATTATAGGAAGGTATAATATAGCTAGCTATAACGTAAAGGAAGGATGGCCCTATGTTTATCGGAAGAACAGCGGAAATGTCCGAGCTCAATCGACTGTATGGCACGGGCTCCTTTGAGATGCCTGTGATTTACGGCCGCCGTCGCGTGGGCAAAACGCGCCTTATCACAGAGTTCATCCAAGGCAAGAGGGCTATTTACTTTCAAGCTCGTCGTACCAATGCAGAGGCAAACCTGCACGGCTTTAGCCAGGCGATACTTGCGGGTTCGGTTGGTGCTGCAGGTGTGTCGTTTCGTAGTTTTGACGAGGCGTTCGATGCGTTGGCCACCATGGCTCGCACGGAACGTTTGATTGTCGTGATTGACGAGTATCCCTATCTCGCCCAATCGAATCCCGAGATCATCTCGTTGCTGCAAGACAAGATCGATCACTTGTACAAAGAGACCAAGCTTATGCTTATCCTGTGCGGGTCGTCGCTTTCGTTTATGGAAGAGCAGGTGTTGGGCTACGAGAGTCCGCTATACGGTAGGCGTACGGCCCAGTTTAAGATCATGCCGCTCGATTTTATGACGACCCTCGGCCTGTGGCAGATCATGGGTCGCGAAGACGCTGCAGTTTGCTATGGCATGACGGGCGGCATCCCTGCATATATCGAGAAAGTCGATCCTGTCGCACCGCTCAAGGACAACATCAAACGTCTTTTTCTTACTCCTACGGGCTATCTCTTTGAGGAGCCGAGTAACCTGCTATTGCAAGAGTGCCGCAATCCCGAGCAATATGATGCGATCGTGCAAGCAATTGCTCAGGGGCGCTCGAAGATCTCGGAGATTGCGAGCTCTACGGGAATTCCTGCGAGCAACGTAAAGGGCTATGTGGATAAGCTGGCGTCGCTTGGGATTGTCGAGCGCGAGCTGCCCCTAAACGAGACGAGCAATAAGCGAGCCGTGTATCTGCTGAGCGACCAGATGTTTAGGTTCTGGTACAAGTTTGTTCCGCAGAACATCGGGCTGATTCAAAACGATATGGCCGAGATGGCGTATAAGCGTATTGAGCCGTACGTATCGGATTACATGGGTACGGTCTTTGAGCTTATATGCAGGCAATATGTTTACGAACTCGCGCGCGCGGGCCGGCTCGATGTGGTTCCGGCGAGCGTCGGGCGCTGGTGGGGGACGGATAATCGCACGCATGCGCAGGAAGAAATCGACTTGATTGTTGACGATGGCGAGGGCACTGCGCTGTTTGCGGAGTGCAAATGGCGCAGTGAACCGGTAGGCGAGGATGTTCTGGAAAAGCTCGTGTACCGAAGCGAGCTCTTTAGGCGGCAGCATAAAAGCTACGTGATCTTCTCGAAGCGTGGCTTTACGCAAGGATGTCAGGAAGCTGCGGCGAGCAGGGGAGATGCCAAGCTGATTTCGTTTGCCGAGATGTGCGAGCGGAGATAACCAAGCGCGCTCTGATGTGATGCTCGGAATGGGATGCGCTTTCCTTTTGCAACCCTTGGCGGAAAGCGTGTCCCAGATTTCGGCTTCAGAATGGGATGCCGTTTCCGGATCGGCCCTCAGGCGGAAACTACGACCCGGAATTTGGCTCCAAAACGGGATACGCTTTCCCGGTGGCATCTCTAGCGGAAACTGCATCCAGGAATGAGCTCTCGGAACGGGACACGCTTTCCCATCGGGGCTTCAAACGGAAACCGTGTTCCGGAATTGAGCCTCAGGGTGGGACGCATTTTCCGGTAGAGGCCTGGGACGGAAGGCGTGTCCCAGAATCCGGCTAATCCGATGGCCAGGTGGTTGAGCGAGCGGGCTCCGGGGCTCCATTACTGAAAATTCATTTGTTAAACCTGGCAACCGTAGGTAGAATAAAGTCGACGGCAGCCCAAGGGTGATAGCTGGGCAGCGCCGTTACTTAGTTCAAGGGGTCAATGCCTTAACGGCGTCGACCCCTCTTCTTTTGCTTCGTACGCTGCTTAAGTGCCTCGGAAAGTCCGATAAGCGCCGTGAGGAGCGAGACCAAAGAGGTCAGGAGCTTCACGAAATCAATCAGATCGGTCATGGGCATCACCTCCCGTCGCATGGAGGGCGCTGCCCGGCACATGGAACTGCCGTCAACAATAGCCAGTCTATCAAACTGCAGCCATAAATACGAATATATGTTCGATAATAACAGCGATCTGACCATCTCAAAACGCAGCTTTACGCAAGGATGCCGGGTAGCCGCGCTGGGCGATTTCATGTCCGCACGAGCGCCTATCCTTACGGCAATGTAGCTGCCTGTGAAACAGGCGGCAGCTGACGGAGAAAGGCCCTCGCCGTGCCAGACAAAAAGACGCCGTGTATCTCGGCTATCGATACGACGAACTTTGCGCGCCAGATCGTGCTGGACTTTGAGTTTGCGCCGGTGCCAAGGCAGCGCCAGCGCCGCGGGTTGCGCAACGAGATTATCGAGGTCGGCGCGGTTAAGCTCGATAACCGCGGCAACGTTATGGGCGAGTTCTCGCAGTTTGTGCAGACAGAATTTACCGAAGGCGTTGCGTTTCCCGTCCGCGAGCTTACGGGGATATCGGCCGTGGACACCGCGATGGCTGATCCGCTCTATGTGGTGATCAAAAGACTCAGCGATTGGATCGGTCGCTACTCCGCCCAGATAGTTTGCTGGAGCGGGGCGGATCATCGACAGCTTATGACCGAGTGCCAGGCAAAGCACATGGACCTTTCCGCATTTCCTACGGACTGGGCCGACCTGCAGGCGTTTTACACTTCGATCATGGACGTGGGCAGCCACGGGTGCGTCTCTTTGAGTGACGCGGCAACGTGGTTTGGCATCGAGTTCGACGAGTCGACGGGTCACGCCCACAGCGCCTTAGCCGATGCGCGCGTGACCGCCAAGCTGCTCAAGCAGGTGATGGATGGGGGCTACCGCGTGAGCCCGCACGTCCAGGAAGTCCGCCAGCGGTGGGGGGTGGGCGAGCGAGCCCAGACGCGCCTTTCCAGCAAGTGCCCCGAGCTGGGCGACCTGCTGCTGAGGCTGAAGGCGGAGGGGAGGTAGGCCTTTTGAGAACGCCATTCGGTTTGGCATGGCAGGGCTGTAAGCGCGACTTCGCACTGCTGTTTGAATCGAAGCGTCAACCAGTATGACGAGCTGTCTGGTCTGTCTGCCTACACCATCGCAATCCCGCGGGCCGCACTCAACAGCTCGTACTCCCTTTCGCTCCACTGCCGCAGCTCGGCCGCGCGTACGGCGTCGCGGCACAGATCCAGGAATACCTCGGCGCCCTCGCAGAAGCACTCGCGGGCAAAGATGCCCGACCCGCCCGCAACGCACGCGCCATCGGCAAACCGCTCCCAGCTAGACGGCTCACGCGAATCGTCTCCGGACAGTTTGATCTGCAACACATGCGGGTCGCCGGCAACGCAGAACTCTTTCTCGAGCTTTTGCACCGTGAAGCGCATCTGGTGGGAGAGGCTGCTCTTGACCATGGCCGAGGCGTAGCCGTTCTGCTTGTCCAGAAGATGCATTCGTTTTGGCTTGGCTGCCAGGTTGTGGAAGTTGCGCTCGCTGCGCACAGAGAAATTGTCCATACGGACTCCTTTCATCGATGTTGGCAGGGCCACCGTGCCTTTTGGCCGGTTGGCGTCGGGATCGTGGAGCCAACTCTCTACCCCGACTCTGGATAAAACGTGCCCGCTCCTTGCGGGCAAGAGGAAGTCTATCAACGTGTACGGACTCAACGTGTACGGACAGAAATCAAGCGCCATCCGCGAAATGACGCGCGGATGGCGCTGGTTTCCCAAGTGATTATTCGGCTTTCATCCGGAAAAGTGTCGAAATCAGCCGTGTAAAAGTACGGAAAAGTGTCGAAATAGGCACCTTAAAACTTCGGAAAAGTGTGGCTGGATGACAAAACAGCACTTAGAAGCCGGCGCTGGATGCGGGATCCTGCGGCCGCCTTCAGCTCCCGCTACTCATCGTCTCCGTCGTTGGGGTCGCCCTTGAGGGTGTTGATGTCCAGGTACTGGTTATCGTCCTCTTTTTGCTGGGTCTCCGACTCCGCTTGGGTGGGGCCGCGGAACAGCTGGAATCCCTCAAACGCAATGACGCCGAACAGGGCAATGACAATGGCGAGAAAGGCAATCTTGACTGCCTGCGGAAATTCCGAGAAACGCAGTGCCTTTTCCTCGGCGTAATAATCGGCGAAGCGTTCTTCGCCCGTGCTTTTGGTGTACGCCGGTGCGGACGCGGCCTCCGGGTCATATTCCGGTGCACGCGTGGCAGCGTACGGATCGTTGAGATAATCGCTCGGTGCGGTGCCATAATCCTCGGTCTCGATGCGACTGGTGCCAGCATAGCCATCGGAATAATCGGAATATGCCGCACCGCCCTCATAGTCCGCGGCGCTCGTGTTGGCGGCAAAAAGCGGATTAACTGGAACGTCGAGCGCCGGCATGCCGGTAGAGGTCTCATCCAGATCGGCTGCAGCCCAGGAATCGTAGGCAACCTGATGGGCAACGGGCTCATCGAGCCTTGCGACCGGAGGCTTGCGTGCCGCAGGAACAGGCAACTGCTGGGCGCTGTACATAACGGTGCTGTCGGCCGATTTGCCCTGCGTCGCTGCAGCGAGAAATGCCGCCGTCTCGGACGGGTCGCTTGCGGGGCGGGGAGCGGGCGTGGGCGCCGAAGTGGGTGCGGGCGTAGGCGCGGGCGTCGAAACAGGCGACTGCGCAGGAGTCGG
>CABQNF010000036.1 GCA_902465465.1 uncultured Collinsella sp.
AACTCACCGTGCCCGGTGCCGTGCCCATCCCCTCTGCTCGCAAACTTTTTCTGCATATGCGCCCGTTGCGGGGTGCATCGATGCGCTCGATGCGCTACATTAAATCAGTATTTTCAATGCCGCTGCGCGAGCGCTGCAGATCGACGTATCACCGACTCACAGAGCACGGCGGCGTACCAGACAGGAGGACTGCATGGGATCTGATGTGAAGATCGCACGCGCGTTGATCTCGGTTACCGATAAGACGGGCGTCGTCGATTTCGCACGGACGCTGGTTGACGACTTTGGCGTCGAGATCATCTCTACGGGCGGCACGGCTCGTGCCATCGAGGACGCGGGCGTTCCCGTAACCCCCATCGAGGAGTTCACGGGCTATCCCGAGATGATGGACGGCCGCGTTAAGACCCTGCACCCCAAGGTTCATGGCGCGCTGCTGGCCCGCCGCGATTCCGAGCAGCACATGCAGGAGGCCGCTGAGCACGGCATTAAGCTGATCGACCTGGTCGTCGTCAACCTGTACGAGTTCGAGAAGACCGTTGCCAACCCCGAGGTCACCTTCGCGGACGCTATCGAGCACATCGACATCGGTGGCCCCTCTATGCTGCGCTCTGCTGCCAAGAACGCCGCGAGCGTTACCGTCATCTCCGACCCGGCCGACTATGATGCCGTCCTGGCCGAGATGCACGAGACCGGTGGCTGCACCACGCTTTCCACCCGTCGTCGCCTGCAGGTGAAGGTCTACCAGACCACCGCCGCCTACGACACGGCTATCTCCCGTTGGCTTGCCGCCCAGGCGAGCGACGTGGCGGACACCTCTGCCAAGCTCGAGATCTCGCTGGAGAAGGTCGACGACCTGCGCTATGGCGAGAATCCTCAGCAGAAGGCTACGGTCTACCGCTTCGCCGAGGGCTGCGAGAACACCGCGAGCTCGCAGTTCCCGCTCGTGGGCTCCGAGCAGATCCAGGGCAAGCCGCTCAGCTACAACAACTATCTGGATGCCGACGCCGCCTGGAACCTGGTCCGCGAGTTCGACGAGCCGGCCTGCGTAATCCTCAAGCACCAGAACCCCTGCGGTTCCGCCGTTGCCGAGGACATCACGGCTGCCTACGACCGCGCCTTCGCCTGCGATCCCAAGAGCGCCTTTGGCGGCATCATCGCCTGCAACCGCGAGGTTCCCTATGAGCTGGTTGAGCACTTTGCCGATCAGAACAAGCAGTTCGTCGAGGTCATCATCGCCCCGAGCTACACTGCCGAGGCGCTCGAGCGCATGGCCAAGCGCCCCAACCTGCGCGTGTTGGCGACCGGCGGCGTGGACCACGGCGCCCAGGTGGAGCTGCGCTCCGTCGACGGCGGCATGCTGGTGCAGGAGGTCGACCACGTGACCGAGGATCCCGCGACCTTTACGTTCCCCACCGACCGCAAGCCCACCGACGCCGAGATGACCGAGCTCGAGTTTGCCTGGAAGGTCTGCAAGGGCGTTAAGTCCAACGCCATCCTGATTTCCAAGGGCAAGGCCGGCATTGGCATGGGCCCGGGTCAGCCTAACCGCGTTGACTCTGCGCTGCTTGCCTGCGAGCGCGCCGAGGACTTCTGCGAGCGCGAGGGCGTGGAGAAGGGCGGCTTTGCCTGTGCAAGCGACGCGTTTTTCCCGTTCCGCGACAATGTCGACGTGCTTGCTGCGCACGGCGTGACCTGCATCATCCAGCCCGGCGGCTCCAAGCGCGACGACGAAAGCATCCAGGCCTGCAACGAGCACAATATTGCTATGGTCTTTACCGGCGCCCGCCACTTTAGGCACTAAGTTTCGCCCCGAAACAAAATAATCTCTGCAAAAGACGGTCGCTCCGTTTGGAGGGCCGTCTTTTTGGTATAAGAGGACGGAATGACTAACACGAAAGGTATGACCATGCCCCAGATTGATGATGCCGAGCTGTTTGGCAATGCCGAGGATCAGCGTGCGTACGAGGACTTTTGCGCCAATCAGGAGGCGGTCGAGAAGTTCACGCTCGACAAGCCCGCGCTTGTCTGCCGTTGGCGCATGTCCAACAAAAAGGTGCCCATGCTCAACCGCCACATTCGCGCACTGTCCGAGCGCCTGGTGCAGGGCGAGCCGCTTACCCATAACATGCTCAGCTGGGCTAAACAGCACGTTGAGTGGTCGCTTGCCGAGGGCGATTACACTGCACACGACGGCGTACTCATGCTGGTGATCGACATCAACGGCAACGCCGCCATGACGGTGGGGGAGTACGAGCCGCTCGCCGATACGTCGGCCAAGGCGCTGCGTGCCCGTTCCGCCGAGGCCCGCTCCGAGGCCGACGAGACCGGCGTGGCGCCCGAGTTGCTCGCCGCCGTCAACAACGGCGAGCTTGCCTTTGTGGCGCCGGCGGACGAGTGCCTGTGCGGCACGGCGACGCTCATCGAGCAGCTCGCCCAGACCAAGGGCATCCCGGTCACGCGCGTAGATATTCCCGCACAGCTCAAGGGCGCCTTGTTCCTGGTGAGCGACGAGCACGGCGTGGTTCCCGCAACCGAGACGGACGCTGCGGAGGCCGACGCCGCCACGGTCGCCTTCTTTGCCGACGGCTACGAAAAGCTCCGTGCCCGCCGCTCCTAACCTCAAGGCGGGGTTGGCTTACTGAAGCGAGCGAGCGCGTTCGATGGCGTAGGCGAGCGACAGCTGCTCCATCTCCGGGGCGCATTTGTAACTCAGTCCGGTGAGGGCTGTCACCTTATCGAGGCGATATCGAATCGTGTTCGGGTGCTGGCCAGTCTGCTTGGCGGTTCGCTCGATACGTCGGTCGTTCTCGATGAATGCGGCGAGCGTTGATTCCAGTTCGCTGCCATGCTCGCTGTCGTGCTCGCGTATCGGCGAGAGAATCGCCTCCGAGAACGATCGCATCTCCGGGGTTTCCGCAAAAGGCATCACGGTTTTCAGGATGCCGAGCTGCGTATAGCGGACGGGACCCTCGGCTCGTTGACAAGATAGGCGCTGTGCGTAAATCGCCTGCGAGATCGCCTGCGCCACCGCCTCGTCTCCAAACAGAATATCGCTGATGCCGAGCCCTTCCGCTCCGCCATCGATGCCGCTAGCCTCGATGAGCTCCGTGAGCGCCTGCACGATTCGCTCCACATCGAGCGTCTGCTCCGAGTCGCTTGTCGCTACGAATAACAAACCTCCGTCATAGGGTGCCAGCATATTGTGGCATCCGGCGAGGGTCGATTTTGCACAGAGACGTTCGATTTGCAAAAACGTACGCGGGTCGAGGGGATCTGCAAACGATGCGAACAGGGCGACCGCTTCGTCCAGAAATGACGGGTTGAGGCTTCGGATGCGTCGGCAGATGGACTCGGGCGATGCGTCTGTCCTCAGGGCATCGATCTCGCGCTGTGCGAAGTCGATGGACGCGAGCTGCTCGATATGCCGTTTGACCTCATAGATGACGCTGTCAAAGAACAGTGAGTCGTCGGTCGTGAGAAAGACCGGGTAGTGCCGCGCGTTGGCGTAGCGGATGGCTTGGTCGGGAATCGGGATGTGCAGGACGTTTTTGATGATGAGACCGCTCGTTCCCTTGGCGACGAGGTACTTCACGGCTTCAGTGATGAGGTACGGGTCGTCCTTCGCATAGAGGAAAGTGCTGAGGATGATCTCGTCTGAGCTGAAGTTGACGCGCTGGTACTTGTTCTTGAGGCCGGGCATAAGTTCATAATCGAGGATCCCGACGCCAGAGACGGCACGCGAGACGCCATCGCTGCCGGCGATTAGACGGACCGACCCCTCATATTCCCGTGAGAAGTCCGAGATGGTGTATAGCATTAGCATCACCTTGTAAATCATTACAATAAGTACCTGTACAAATAGGATAATCGCATATCCGTATGCCTTTGATGCGATAAATAGTTCGAATACCTGCTGATAGAACGAAAAATTAGATCGAGAATCGTTGTAGATTCCAACAAGAAATGATCCTTGGCGGCATCGTTACTAAACCGTACAGTGAAGCAACGTAAAGCTTTCGCTGAGAGGAGCGATGATGGGGCAGATGGTGGTGCTTTCGGCCGAGGAAGTTTCCAAGGTGCTGACGATCGAGGATGCAATCGCTGCCGTGGAGGAGGCATATCGCCAGAAGGCAACGGGCAAGGGTGTTGCGTGGCCGATGGTATATGAGCAGTTCGAACCCGGCGTGGCCGATATGGATATCCGCTCGGGCGAGTTGGCGGGAAGCGGCCTCTTCGGCCTCAAGCTCACTGCTTGGTTCTCTCAGAATCCCAAAAAGGGGCTGCCCGAGATCTTTGGCACCACGCTGCTGTGCGACAACGCGACGGGAGAGCCGTTGGCGCTGCTCAATGCCTCCGCCATCACTGGACTTCGCACCGGTGCCGCCGCTGCGCTCGGTGCCAAGTGGCTGGCTCGGGCGGATGCATCCAAACTGCTTGTTGCGGGTGCCGGCCATATGAGCACCTATATGGTGGCGGGCGTGCTCGCCGCCTGTCCCAAAGTGAGCGAGGTCAAGGTGTGGGAGCCGGTTTCCGATGCCGCGCCCGAGGCCCGCGTCGAGCGCATGCGAGACGAGGTCGCCCATATCTTGGGCGCCTGCGAGCATGCTCGCGAGGCATCCACCTATTCCATCGAGGCGACGGCTGACGGCCAAAGCGCTGCGGCAGAGGCCGACATCATCGTGACGATCACGCCGGCGACCAAGCCCATCATCCCCGATGCATGGGTGCGCCCCGGTACGCATATCTCCTGTGTCGGTGCCGACATGCCCGGCAAGCAGGAGCTCGCCTCGGCGCTTGTCGCCCGTGCCGCTGTTTACGTCGACGACCGCGAGCAATCGGTCACGTCCGGTGAGCTGGAGATTCCGGTTGTCGAGGGCGCCATCACGCCCGAGGACATCAAAGCGGAGCTCGGCGAAGTCATCGCCGGCACGGCTACGGGTCGCTCGGATGACGAGCAGGTGACGGTGTTCGATACGTCGGGCATCGCCGTTCAGGACCTTTCGGCATCGAAAATCGCCTACGACCGCGCCGTCGAGGCAGGGCTGGGCACCGTGGTGGAACTGTAAGAAAGTCAAGGAAAGGAAGCGACAATGCAGATCAAGGATTTCGCCGTCGAGCAGTGGATGAACGAGTGGGAGACCAAGTGCACCCACAACGTTGCGGAGACGTGCGTCTACTCCCTCACGCTCGACCAGCTGTTCGAGCTTACGAACACCGACAAGAAGGCGTGGCTTGATAGCCTGTGCTCGCGCCGATTCACCTACGGAGACATCGAGGGGCAGCCCGGCTTCCTCGAGGGGGTCGCGCGTCTCTATAAGACGGTCGAGCCCGGGCATATCGTGCCCACGCACGGCGCGACCGGTGCCAACTCCCTGGTTATTTCCACGCTCGTCGAACCGGGCGATCACGTAGTCTCCGTCAAGCCCACCTACCAGCAGCTTTACTCGATTCCCGAGATGTGCGGCGCGAAGGTCGATATCCTTCAGCTCGACCGCAAGAACGGCTACCACGTCGACGTCGATGCGCTCGATGCTCTGGTGACCGACGATACCAAGCTCATCTGCATCAATAACCCGGACAACCCCACGGGCGCCCTGCTCGACACCGATACGCTCAAGGCGATTGTTGAGGTCGCACGCAAACACGACGCGTGGGTACTCTGCGACGAGGTCTACCGTCTGCTTACTCAGACGGATGAGTACTCCGAGTCCGTGATCGACCTGTACGACAAGGCCATCGTCACCGCATCCATGTCCAAGGTCTGGTCGTTCGCCGGCCTGCGTCTGGGCTGGGCGGTCACCAAGAGCCCGGAGCTCCGTCGCGCGCTGCTCTCGCATCGTGACTACAACCTGATTTCCGCCGGCATATTCAGCGAGACGGTGGCGGAGTTGATTCTGGGCAACGCTTCCGTGATCCTTGAGCGCAGCCGTCGCATCGTCCGTCAGAACCTTGCTGTTCTGGAGAAGTGGGTCGAGAGCGAGCCGCACCTGTCGTTCGTTAAGCCCGAGGCGGGTACCACCGCGCTCGTGTATTACGACTACGACATCGACTCCAGGACGTTCTGCATCGACATGATTAAGAAGTCCGGCGCGCTCGTCACCCCGGGCGATTGCTTCGAGGAGCCCAAGAGCATGCGCATCGGCTATGCATACTCCGATAACACCGACGACCTGCAGAAGGGCCTGGATGCCATCTCTGCATACATGCGTACGCTCGAGTAGAGGCTCGAGGTCGAAGTGATGGGGCCGATCGGTTTAGGACCGGTCGGCCCCTATTTTCTCTCAAGGCTACCGAACACTATTGTCACATTAGATGCCCACGGGGTCGCATCGCTGCGACGCCGTGGGCATAATGGTGTGGAAGGTGCAAGTTACGCGAAATGGGAGGACACATGGCGCTGATCTATGTCGTTGAGGACGACGAGCCCATTCGTCGTGAGCTTATCGACATCCTTGCCCGCGCCGGGTTTGAAGTCGAGGCCTGCGAATCGTTTGAGCATGTCTCGCGCGATATTCTCGCCGCCGCGCCCGACCTGGTGCTGCTCGACCTCACGCTCCCTGTCAAAGACGGCCAGCACATCTGCCATGAGGTCCGTCGCGAATCCGAGGTTCCCATCATCGTTCTCACGTCGCGCACGACCGAGATCGACGAGGTCATGGCCATGACGCTCGGCGCGGACGACTTTGTTCCCAAGCCCTACAGCGCGCGCGTGCTCGTGGCGCGCATCAACGCACTGCTGCGTCGCACCACGGCGGCAGGCGAGCGCAGCACACTTGTCCACAAGGGGCTGGAGCTCGACCTCGCCCGCTCCATAATCACCAATACGGCATCCGGCGACAGCACCGAGCTCACCAAAAATGAGCTGCGTATCCTCTCGCTGCTTCTGAGCCGCGCGGGCAAGATCGTTTCGCGCTCGGCCATCATGCAGGACCTGTGGGACTCCGACGCCTTTGTGGACGACAACACGCTTACCGTCAACATCAACCGCCTGCGCACCACGCTCGAAAAAATCGGCATCAAGGGGTATTTGACGACGCACCGCGGCCAGGGCTATTCGGTCTAGGGGCCGGCTATGTCGTTTGGCAAATTCTTTAAAGATGCGCTGCTTCCCGTCGCCGTGTGGACGTGCGGCGTGCTGCTGAGCTGCTTTGTGCTGACGGTCGCCGGCGCACCCGTTTCTATCGTGGTCGTGGCGGTCGGCGTGTCCTTTATCTTTGGTATGCTCGGCATCGTGATCGAGTACGCACGCCGTCGTCGTTTTCTGCGCCAGCTGGAGCGTGCGGCCGAGGAGCTCGAGAGTCCCGCATGGGTACAGGAGATGGTGCAATGCCCGACCTATGCCGAGGGCGAGCTCGAGTACGAGGTCTTGCGCCGGGTGGGCAAAGCCGCTTGCGACGAGGTTGCCGAAGGCCGGCGTCAGACCGATGACTATCGCGACTATATCGAGAGCTGGGTCCACGAGGCCAAGCTGCCCCTGGCGGCGGCTCACCTGATTTTGGAAAACCTGGACAGCAGCGAAGACGACCTGTCGCGCGTGGACGACCTGGCACGCGAACTTGCCCGCGTGGAGCGCTATATCGACCAGGCGCTCTACTATGCGCGCTCGGAGGTTGTGGAGCGCGATTACCTGATTCGACGTTGGAACCTCAAGGCTCTGGTGACGGGCGCAATCAAGGCCAATGCGCGTGAGCTCATCGCGGCACACGTGGCGCCGGTGTGCGAGAACCTCGACTTTGAGGTCTTTACCGACGAGAAGTGGCTCGAGTTTATTCTGGGCCAGCTCATTCAGAACAGCATTAAATATGCGCGTGAGGACGGCGCAAAGATCGTGTTTTCGGGTGCGTTGCTGGACGAGGGTCTGGCAAGCGAGCGCATCGAGCTCACCGTTGCGGACAACGGCTGTGGCGTTTGTGCGGCAGACCTGCCGCGCGTGTTCGAGAAGGGCTTTACCGGCGACAACGGCCGCACCACCAAGCGTGCAACGGGTATTGGCCTCTACCTGGTGGCGCGCCTGTGCTCCAAGATGGGCATCGACGTCACCGCGGCATCGGAGCCGGGCGAAGGCTTCGTCGTCACGTTCGCCTTCTCAACCAACAAGTTTCAATACTTCGAGTAACGCACACGGCAGATGTCCGCCTCAAACAAAACGT
>CABQNF010000037.1 GCA_902465465.1 uncultured Collinsella sp.
TCTTTTCCTTTTCCTCGTCGGTCAGCAGGCAGGTCTCAATGATGACCTTCAGGACCTTGTCGCCCACCGCCTGCTTCACGGCGCGGATATCCTCGCGCAGGGCCTCGTCGGGATCCGCTGCCGCGGCGCCAACCGGCACGATACCGGTCTCCTCATCCTCGCTCGGCGGCGCGATGACCAGCGCAATCTCGCCCTTTACCTCGCCGCGAGTACGCAGCTCCTCGGCAAGCTGGGCGGCGGGCCCGCGCAAGACTTCCTCGTGCAGCTTGGTGAGTTCGCGGCAGACGGCAACCTCACGCTGGGGAAAGACCTCCGCCACGGCCTCGAGCGTCGCCACGATGCGATGTGGAGACTCGTAGAAGATGAGTGCGCCGGGCACCACGGCAAGGCGCTGCAAACGGCGCACACGGTCACCGTGCTTTCGGCCCAAAAAGCCCTCGAAGAAAAAATGCTCGCAGGGAATGCCGGACGAAACGAGCGCCGTGACGCAAGCAGAGGGCCCGGGAATAACTTCTACGGGCACATCGGCCTCACGTGCCGCCTCGACCAGCGCCTGGCCGGGATCGGACACGCTCGGCATGCCGGCGTCCGAGGCAAAGGTGAGGGTCTCCCCCGCCAGCAGACGGTCGACCAGGCCGGCGGCGCGGCTGGTGATCACATTCTCGTCGCAACGGACAAGCGGCTTGGAAATGCCCAGGTGCATCAGCAGCTTTGACGTCACACGCGTGTCTTCGCAGCAGATGGCATCGGCGGCGGCAAACGCCTCGCCGACGCGCGGGGACAGGTCGCCCAGGTTGCCGATGGGCGTGCCGACCACATAGAGTTTGCCCGTATGGGCGCTGTTTTGCGTCATATCAACCTATTCAATCATGCCGCGCTCGAGCGTACCGAGCGCCGCGCGGGCGTCCCATGCTGCAATGCGCTTCTCGGTCTTCCACGTTTGGAAGAACCAACCGGCAGCCGGCGCAAACGAAGCCAGCTGGTTGGCGATAAACACGCGCTCGTAGGCATTGCGGCCCTCGGGCGTAACCGACGAGTTGGCAAAGATCGCCGCACCCGACCATTCGCCCACCAGCACGGGGAACCCAGTCGAAATCGCCTCTTTAAGCTCGCGCTTGTTACGCGAAATCGCCGTCGTCAGCCCGCGGGGGCTCGTGATGTCGAGCGCATACTCGTCACGGTAATGGTACAGGTGAAGGTCCATGTAGACGTTCTTGTACTTGGCGCCGCGCATAAAATGCTTCCACTCGTTGGGATGCCCCGACGACGAGAAGACGACGATCTTATCCTCGGGCATATACGAACGGACGAGCTCGTAGGCGTCGCGATAGAAGTTGCGCAGGTAGTGCGCCGGAATGCCATCCGTCATGGTAAAGAGGCTCTTGCGGACGCTCATCTGCGGCGTGTCCAGCAGCTCAATGCCCAGCAGGCTCTCGGCCTCGCCGTAGCGATCGGCCAGGCGCTCGAGCACGTCGAGCGCGACATGACGGCCGTTGGTGGACGAATGCCACTCGGCGACAGCCTCTGGCGTGGCGGGCGAATCGTTGGAATCGCCCTGGCCACCGGGCACAGTTGCTAGATCAAGCAGCACGCGGATGTCGTACTTGGCAGCCCACTCAATTGCACGGTCGATGTAGTCGACAACCGAGATGTAGGACGCATCGGACTCCTGCGAACCAAAGGCATACCAGGGTACCGGCAGACGCACGGCGTTGAGGCCGATCTGCGCCATGCGACGGAAATCATCCTCGCTCACAAACGTCTCGTAATGACGGCGCATGCGCTCGTTATAGGCGGCGGTGCCCATGGCCTCCTGCAGCTCGGCCGCATTGGATGCACCGGTCGCCGCGTATAGCGACGGGGTCACCCAAGGCTCGGGAATAAACCAGCCAGAGAGATTAACGCCGAGTATCCTCTCCATCACTGCCCCCTTCGGATCGTGCAGGCCGAGCCTGCATCGTATTGCATAGGAAAAGTATCGTTTTGAGTATACCCGCGCGTGCGGACAGACGACCGAACGGTCTGTAAAGTGGCGCAAAAGCGGGAGGAATGTCTGGGCGGGCGGGCCCGAGATGGCGCGATGAGGCGTGTACGCGCGCCGGAGGCAGGCACCGGAAAGCACGTCCCGTTTTTCGCAAAAGACTGGGATGCATTTTCCGTTCGAGGCCTCAACCGGAAAATGCATCCCGTTCTGAGCGCGGGATCTGGGACGCAGTTTCCGCCAAAGACCGCAAAAGGAAAGCACATCCCATTCTGACGCCGGATTCCGGGTCGCGCTTTCCCAAGCGGCCTCAAAGCGGAAAACGCATCCCACTCTGGAGCCAAATTCCGGGACGCAATTTCCGCAGAGCCCTCAATAAAAGAAAAGGACCCCTTGCAGAGGTCCTAGTCAATTCAAGGTGGCGGGGAAGGGAATCGAACCCCTGACACGAGGATTTTCAGTCCTCTGCTCTACCAACTGAGCTACCCAGCCATTTGAGGTGTGCCTTGTTTCAAGGCTTGATTAGTATAACCAAGGACGCGTTCCGGTCAACCGAGAATTTTAAAAAAGTTTTTGAGCACAGCCTCGGTTCTATAAATCGGCACGTCAGAGACATCAGCCGGCAGCAAGAAGTTTTTCGCTCAGAGCCGCACGAGCAAACTCACTTGGCGTCATCCCCTCGGCAGCCGCCCGTCGACGAATGGCCTCCTTCATTCCCAGAGGAATCTTGACCGACAGCGTTGCCGTCCCCTCACCTGAGAGCGGGGGCCGTCCATGCACGATCCCACCAACGGTGTGTTCGCCATCCGGAAACTCTCCGCGCTCGTACGACTCGCACCACGCGTCAATCATTTCATCCGTTACAACCTGACCATTAGCGGCCGTATACGTCTTGCCCATCATCGACCCCTCTGCCGAGCTCGCTCGATCTCTTGCCAGAATTTCTTCTGAACCGGAGACAGGGCATGAATAATGAGCCATCAACGAATTAGTTCGACCGCAACAAGTTCCACACTTCGACCATCTGGAAGCCATCCAATGGCAAGCCATCTCGGCGGCTCGTCCTCCGACTCGCGGCGAATGCACTCAGTAACCGCGAACCAGGCACCTAGTACCTGCTTTTCCGTCAAGTGTTTTTTGGCGTTCGGATGGATCTCAACATCCATGCACCTTCTCCTCCATCTTACCAAATTTCGTATGACGAAAGTCCGCTGTCGCCAATCTCTTACGCCGGCACTTGTTGGAGGGCGGGAGGTGTAGCGAGGATTGAAGGGCGTTCCAATACCGCCCAGGCGCCGGGGCAGGAGCACATACACCAGGGACATACGTTTTCGTAGCGCGCGAGGATATTGCCGTCGCGATCGATGAAGGCGATGTCGATGGGATAGGCCATAAAACACGTATGGACCGAAGAGCAGCGTGGAAACGCCATGACGAGCGGCAGGCCGTTGGCGGCAACCGGACGCCGTCCCAGCATGCCGCGCAGGCGCACGACAAACGACTCCGCCACCACAAACTCGGCCGGCGTCCAACCCAGTCTGTTGAGTGCCCGCGCGTAGACGATGTAGGACGAGACCGCGGTCACATGACCACCCCCGGACGCCATGGATCGACCGTCACCGCACGCTCGTGCGACAACGTTGTCGGCGCCCCCAGCGAAACGCCAGCGATGCTGAGAAAAGTCGGCCACGGCTCATAGTGCATGGTGCAGGTGTAGGTCCTAAACGTACCGGATAGGGAGAGCAGGCCACCATCCGATGCCTTCGCGCCTTGCTCGCTCGACACTTCGATCTGTAAGTCATAGCCTTCCATGGCATTCAGAATTTGAGTCTGAACCGTCGCCGAGGCATCGGCAGAGCTTTCGTCGCCCTCCCCCTCCGACGCCACGGCATGCGCTAGCACGATGTCGGGCACCACGCGGTCGAAGCGCGCGACAGCGCTGGCAAAGATCATGACGTTGTACACGATGAGTGCCAGCACCAGCAAAACGGGCATAACCACTGCCATCTCCACCGTCGCTTGGGCGCGCTCCTCGCGCAGACGCATGCGGATACTCATTACGACCCACCGCCCAGAGCGCCAACCAGCGTGGCGACATCGACGGTGAGCGGGATGGAGCCGCCGCCGGGCAGAGGAATCTCCGCAAGTGTGAACACCGTACCGCTAATGGTGCGTTCGACTTGATATTCCAACGCCTCGCAAAGCGCCTTGGGATCGGTCACGCCCAACGGAATACTTCGCAGTTTGTCTTGCGCTTGAGAGAGACCCGCAATGTCAGACCCCGGACTCTTAATGATATTGGCGGAATCGGTCAGCACCGGCTTTCGCAGGCGCAAGTCGCACGGTTCCAAACCCAGCGCCGCCACGGACGCCGAAACGGTATCGCCGAGCCACGATGCGATGGAGCCCAACGCGCCGCTGCCCCCTCCTAGGCCTTTAATCATCTCGTCCATAAGTTCGTCGGCTGAGCCTTGGATATCACCGTATCCCACGAGTAGCCGTCCCCAAACATCCATGACGCCGTCGAGCACGCCGGCAACGCCGCCCGAGCGCTCCTTCAATGTCGAGAAAAATCGCGAAAGCACGTTGTTTTGCGCCGTCGCCTCATCGGGCGCCAGCACCGCGGCAGAGATAGCACCGCGATCGCCAAGCCTGACTGCCGCGTTAAACGAGGAGTTAAGTTTATCGGGGCTGGTAATGTCACCCGAAACTGCAAAGGCGACCACGCCGTTGCGGCCAGGTGGGGCGATACGCGGGCGCTCGCCGGAAAGCGCTTTAATGGCCTGGTCAAACGCATTGCCCGCACGGTCGGCCTCATCCTCGGTCTGACGCTCAAGTTCGAGTTCTTTGTTGCGGCATTCGACGTAGTCTTCCAGAGCCTCTTTGAACTTATCGAAGTGGTACTCGAAGCCCCTTTCGACAGAAGTCGTTGCAATCGCAACGTACCCTAAAGACGACACACCGAAATGGCATTCGCTACACGTTTCGTGACCGTCAAAATCTGCGACGGATGCCAGCCCACCCGGCTTTCCTTTTTTGTAATTTGGACAGTCAGTCCCATAATGCAAATAGGTAACTTTATCTACTTCACTCGTGGGCCAACGCGCATCGGTATAGAGTTCAGTCGTCCGCGCCTCATCTGGATTTCGCGGAAGGAAAGGGATGCGGGCGGAAACTTTGCCGTCCTTTTCAGTTATATATGCCCGCTCGACTTCTTCGCCCGCATAAGCGAAGAACACCTTTCGTGCAGCAGAATCTGCCTGTTTTTCCGGACCCTCGCCAAGCGGTTTCTCATTTGCCAGGCGCTGGCGATAGTAGGCCTTCGCGCGATCGAGCGCCACTTGCGGTTCCCACGTAACGCTCGAAGCGTAATGCGGATTTTGAGCACCAGAGAGATCCGTTAGACTTTTCACACGCTCCCACATGCAAGAACAGCTGCTGACCGAGCCCTTGTCAGACCCGCCACAATCCGCCAGCCAAGCGCGCTCTTTAGCCTTCGCCGTGTCCTCAGAAGCCTTCCGCAGCTCCTCGGCCGCACGCTCTAAATCATCTGATGTGTCTTTAATGGTATCGGTCGAGATCTCTGACCCTTTGAGCGCAGCGAAGTCCGACTCGGATGTCCTGGGCACGGCAAGCGCCGTACCGGTATAGGCCACACTATCGGTATCCTGCGCCGACACCGCCTGCGTGGCACGCGCGGCAATCAGATACGGCAGAGCCGTCTCGATTTTCTGCAAGCCTTCCGATGCGCTTTTGGCAAACTTGTTGCGCGTTTTAATGATCTCAATCCCGGTGTCGACCATATTGCCGGCAACTGGTTCGGCACCTGGGATGAGAATGGCAACCAGGCCCGTCCCGATTGTGGCAAACCCCGCTAGCCCCAGACTCAAGATGCTCGCATCAACCACCGTGGCAGCCGTGTGATAGGACGACACCACGTTGGCACCCGCCAGCGCGCCGCTATCGGCCGCCACCTGGGTATCCCCGGCACGCGACATGCTCCATATCGCCGCGGTCGACGAAAACAACAACGTGAGCACCACTAGGATGACCACGGCAGAAGAAAGCGTGGTGTAGGCACCGTCTTCGATAAACAGGTCGATACCGGCGCGGCCCATAAAGCCGCCTCGCTTGCGATGGCAGCTCGGACGGCGCGTCAAAACGCATCTAGACCAGAAACGCTTAATCCCATGCAGCAATCCACGAATCATAATCTCCCTCCAGCCATTCGGGACGCGATTGATACGAGACATCGACCTTGAGCTCAACGTAGCCGCCCTCGGCGGTACCACCCATAGCCTGCGCAAACGCACCGATCACAGGCAACGGCTTGACCTCGCCGGAAACGGACACGGACGAGACACCACCCGCACCGGCCCGGCCAAGCTCGATATCCCACGACAACGGCCCGCCGGCATGAAAGATCGAAACGTTGGGCACTGCGGCAAGCCGGCGGCGGGTGAACTCCTTAAGATCGTCGTCCTCCGCCGTCGTCGTGGTCATGAGCCGCGCGGTCTCGGCAGCGGCAGACTCCATGACCGCGCGCGTATAGAGCAAACACACCGGTTGCAGTGCGAGAAGAATGAGCATCAGAAACGTCGGCAGCAAAAAAGCAGCCTCGACCGTAGACTGCGCCCGGTCCTCGCGCGCGATATCAATACAACGCGATGTCCTTAGCGCCCGCAGCGGCGTCGATAACCGACGTCGAGGCAACGCCATGGGATGCCGCCCGCTCAACCAGCGCCGCCAAGTGCCCATCGGTGCCAGCACGCCAAAGCCCCGCAATCGCCAGCACGATCGATAACAGCGCCACCGTGACGATGGCGTATTCGACCGTCGCCTGGGCAGATTCCTCGCGCAGGACGTCATGCATTTCACGACCCCTCCTTTGAGCTTATTGTTTGCGGGGCCAGGCGCACCGCGCGCAGACGACACGAAGCATCGCCAGTATCCGCGGCAACCGTCACCATATCGACCCAGCCGCGCCCATCGCGCACAATGGCGCCCCATACGTTACCCTTAATATCGAGATAGCCGCTCAGGGCGAGCTGGGCCGTTGGCACCTCGCGGTAGGCGCGTAACATATCCGCCGCTGCCTCGGTCATCGGTCGGTCCTCGGACCATGCAAGCCGGACCGCAATCGCGTTGTCCTCAGGCGAATCCGTCGCAGTGCCAGACCGCTTGTCGAGCATCCGCAGAAAGGTTTGCGCCGTGACAGCGACATCCGAATCGTCCGCATCTCGCATCTCATCTTTTTGAGACGCCACCGCCGAATCTGAGCCCGAATCGAAGGCGGCCCCAGGACGCTGCTGCCGCGCGGCGTTTAGCCCCCAAACCGCCACTGCCACCGCCACAACCACACAGGCAAACACCAGCAGTGCGCCGACAGGCCGCCTACCCTCTACAGGCTGTTGATGCCCTCGCTGATAGCGTTCCATAGATCTTGGACCTTGCCCTTAAATGCGACAATGGCAATGATGGCGATCACCACGAGCACGCCGACCAAGATGGCGTATTCGGTGGTGCCCTGCGCACTCTCCTCCTGCAGCAGCTCCCCGGCATGCTGGCGAGCGCGAATTGACTGGCAAACAGCCCAGCTCCAGACCTTGCCAGCAACGTCAGTCATCGTGTTCATGTATTCCTCCCTACATCATCCCGCCTGCTCCCAACAGCGGGCCCAATATGGACAGAAGCAACGCCGGCAAGATGAGTGTGCCGGTGGGAATCAGCAGCTTGACGGGCGCACGCTCGATCTCGCGCTCGACCGCGGCGCGATGAGCCGCACGGATCTCGCGACTTTGAGCGGCCAGTGTCTCGGCAAGTGGGGCACCCAGAGCGAGCGCCTGCCCCACCGTGATGGCAAAGGTCTCGAGCGCTCGCACGTCCAGGTCGCGTGCGGCGGCCAACAACTCGTCCTCACGCGTGCCCACGCCCACCTGCCATGCCATGCAGGCCCGCTCAAGTCGAAGAGCCAGCACTGACCGGCGGTTGGCGCAGAAAATCTCAAGCGCCGCATCAAACGAAAGACCGGCCGAAAGACCCAAGCGCACAACATCGATCATCTCGGACACTTCGCCGAGCGATACTCGCGCCGGGCCGCCCGCTCCAACCGCGCCCTTCATTCGCGCGGTCAGAGCATCGACCACCGAGCGACCCGCGGC
>CABQNF010000038.1 GCA_902465465.1 uncultured Collinsella sp.
GGATGGCGATGCGGGGCAACACCTATACTCGCAGGACGGCGCTTTCTGCCCTATAGTGTTTGGTGAGCAATATCGTTCAATTTTGAAACACTCGGTCGTGCGACCGTCGGCGGTTGCATGTCGCCGCGGACAGGGGCAAATCATGGATAGCGATGCCAAGCTGAACATCTTGACCGAGGCCCTGGCTGCTGCCGGGGCCTCGGCATTGGCGATCGATGCGCGGGGGGACGTCGCGATTTCGACCATGAATGACGCGGCGCTTGAGCGGGATGTGGCGGCTTTTGTAGCTGAGCGCCTCGACCGTATAGGAGACGGCGCGCGTCTGGTTATGGGACGTGCGGGTACGCGCCTGAGCCTGACCGTTCGCCCCACCGACAAAGAGGGCGGGGACCTTTGGGTCATCGTGGTCCGCGAGGTGCGCGGTGCCGCAGCGCATGCGGGCATCGAGTGGCTCAACGCCGACGAAGTTGAGGCCCGCTACGAATCGAGCGCGTACGGCATCGTTGAGGGGGCGGCCTCGGTGGCTGCACCGGTTGCCGAGAGCTACGCGCGCGGTGTGCCCCTTATGCTCGAGGGCGAGCTGGGAGCGGGTCAGGTCGAGATCGCCAAGCGCCTCTATCTGGACGGTCCTTTTGCCGATCAGCCCTTTGTTTCCGTCGCGCTCGATGAGCTCACCGAGCGCGGTTGGCGCCACGTGCTCAAAAGCGCCGAATCGCCGTTGTTCCAAACAGGGTTGACCCTTTGCATTGAGGGCTGGAACGCGGTTGGTCCCCAGCGCCTTCGCGAGCTCGTTTCCACGATGGCCGACACCGCGTTGGCGACGCGCTGCCATGTGGTGCTGACGGCGAATGACATGCCGGGCGGCAGCGAAAGTGATCAAGCCGCCTTTGTGACCGAGCGCTTCGCCTGTGCGGTGAGCGTGGCGCCGGCAATCGCCGAGCAGGGAGCCGCGTCGACGAAGGTTGCGCGCTATTTGGAATATCTCGCTGATGCATTTGGGACGGCAGCGCCCACGCTGTCTGCCGCGGCGACGAAGAAGCTCGATGCTTACCGCTGGCCGCGCAACTATCTGCAGCTCCGCGAGGTCTCGGAACGACTGTATATATTGGTGGGGGCGGGCACGGTGGACCGCGCTGTGGCGGAGGAAGTGCTCGCCCAAGAGGACGTGATTAAGACCGCAACCTTTGGCGCCCCGACGCTCGAAAGTGACCTGTATATCCTGCGACCGCTGGCCGATACCGAGCGAGATATCGCGCATCTGGTTGTAGATCATCTCCACGGCAACCGAACCCGTGCGGCGGAGGTGCTGGGTATAAGCCGTACAACGCTGTGGCGCTTGCTGAAGGACGATGACCGTTGAGCGAGGCGCCCGTGACCGCGCGCGACGCGTGTGCTACAGTCCAAAGCGTTATTGTTTCGATTCGGTTACGGCGTGCGAGGGCATATGGCTGAGACTTCAAAACCGAGCCGCAGAAGGCGGAGTGCCGCGCCGGTCAACCGACGCACAACATCGGTGACGTGGGGTAAACACGCCTCGGGGTTTGACGGCTCGTTCAAGCGCACTAAATACGGCTATCCTTCGGCAAGCGCCCGCTTGGCCATGCAGGCAGAGTCCTCGCTATGGGGCCGGAAACGCGTGGTGGGCTCAAAGCTCAAGCACGATGGAACGCTCGGTTACATCAGCCGCGGGGCGGCTCGCCGCAGCGGACTCAATCCGGCTGGTTGGCATCGTTATGTTCCGATCGCGGTCGTCGTTGCAGTGATCGTCATCGCACTCGCTGCGCTTGGCTACGCCGGCGGTGGCGCCAACTTGGACGCAGTGTTTAAATCGCCCGAGCTCGCGCATGCAGGCACAGAAGTTGTCGAGGGCGCACAGACCCAGACGGGCGTTGCGCCCCAGCGCGGTATCGTTGCGGCGGCCTCCACCATCGCCGATGCGCAAAAGGACGAGGACGAGCAAGGCGACGACGCCGAAACGACCCAGACGAACGAAACGACGACAACTCAAATATCAACATAGCTTGCCGGCAGAAGGGGACGTTCCTTTTCTGCCGGCAGTTTGGGACACTCCTGCGCTACTTGACGTATACCACGTTGTCGCGGCGCGGCTTTGCCTCGGGTAGCGTGTCCTCGGCATAGCCCAGAATGCAGTGACCGACACCGCGCAGGCTGCCGTCGGCGGGCAGGCCCCAGCTGGCCAGCAGCTCCAGGCCCTCGGGCGAGTCAAAGACCTCATGCGCGCGGTGAATCCAGCACGAATCGACACCCAGTGCATAGGCGGCGTTGAGCAAGTTGCCCATGGCGAGCGAGCCGTCTTCCAGATGTGTGGGCACGCTGCGGTCAACCAGCACCACCACAACGGTCTTGGCGCCATAGAAGGGGTCGCCGTTGCTGCCCATGACCTGGGCGTTGAGCTGTGAGAGACGCTCGACGGTCGCGGGGTCGGTGACGGCGACAAACGTCACCGGCTGGCGGCCCATGCCGCTCGGTGCATATTGGCCGGCTTCGATAATACGTGCAAGCTTTTCGGCCTCGACGGGACGATCGCTGTAGTTGCGGCAGCTGCGACGGTGAATGAGTGCTTCGATAGTCTCCATGGTGTCTCCTTGCGGTGGCGTTGCAGATGCCCCGTTCATACCCGTCGGGCTCAAACGATAGACGGTCAATTGCCCGGCCAAAAGGATAGATTCCAATTGGGAAAGTAGGTTTGCATAAAAGTACCTTCAGAATGTGACAAACCAATGGGATGGTTAAACGTTTTATCCCGTCTACCCTGCGGTTTTTTACCACTTGCCTAAATGACGAACGCATAACCTCTGATAAAGGTTTTACTAAAGGAGTACCAACGTTTATCAATGCGCCGTGGTGGCGCCGGGCCAGGAGGTAACATCATGTTCCAGGCTGGAGATGTCGTCGAGACCGATTTCGAAGGATTTCTGAAGCTGCTGCGTTCCAAGACGCGCGCTTTCGTGTCGATTAACGATCACGAGTACTACATCACGCACACCGATGGCTATTGGCGTGTTCAGGATTGCGAGGCCCTCAACGACAAGGGCCACTTTACTGACTGCTCCGAGCTGGTCAACACGGTCTGCGAGGTCGTCGAGCTGCCGTGGATTGCCGGCAAGAGCCTGCATGACAGCTTCTCGGGCGCTACGGTCTATGAGGCCGTCGCCGCTTAACAGGCAATAAAACCCGATTTTCACGTGACCGCTGGCGCCGCCCCCGCGCCGGCGGTCTTTTTCTGCCGATAGGCCAAAAAAATGCACGCATTCGCGGAGAGCCTGTTGACGATAGTCCAAACTCGGACTAATCTAGAGACACATAATTGGTCAAAAATCGGACAATTGAATGGTGGGATAGATGAATAGTGCGGTTGCACTGGTCGACTTCGACCGGTTGCTCAATGGACTCGACCATATCTATTCGGAGTTCTCGCGCGCCTGCGGTCTTTCGGACTGCGCTTACTGGATGCTCGTCGATACCAGCACGGCGGGCGGCAGTATTGCCGTAAGCCGTCTGACAAGCGAATGGTTCTACAGCAAGCAGACCATCAATTCGGCAATTAAAACCTTGACGGCGCGGGGCTTCGCAACGTTGGAGTTTGCCGAAGGCAGCCGTAAGAACAAGGTTGTGAGCCTGACCGAAGAGGGCAGGCGATTTGCCGAGCGTTATGCGCTGCCGGCACTCAAGGCCGAGCAGCGAGCCTTTGGCGCGCTTGAGCCGTGTGAGCAGCGCGAAATTATGCGCTTGATCGGCAAATTCTCTCAGGTGCTCGGCGACGAGTGCGAGACATTTAAACAGCAGGTGGCAGCCGCAAGCCAGATGCAAGATCGACGTGAGGGGGAGTCGTGCGACTGTTAATGAGGTTTTTGAAGCCCTATCGAGGGCTTGTCGCAGTGACGCTGCTGGTGCTGCTGGTGGATAACGTCGGTACGCTGTTGGTTCCCACGATGCTGGCGAACATGGTCAACACCGGTATTACCACGGGCGATATCGACTACATTTTACGCAACGGCCTATACATGTTTATCGCGACCAGCATGGCTAGCGGCGGCACAGTGCTGGGCTGCTATCTTTCGGCGCGCCTGGCCGCCAACGTGGCTTGCGATATCCGCAATGCCGTGTACGACAAATCGCTCGAGCTCGCGGCCAGCGATTTTGAGCGCTTTGGCACCGGATCGATGATCACGCGCTCGCTCAACGACATCAACGTGATTCAGCAGGCGATTCTGCAGACGATTCAGCTGGTGCTGCCCGTGCCGTTTTTGGCTGTGGCGGGCATCATCTTCGCTTGGTTTATCGATCCTGCCATGGGCACGCTTCTGGGCGTAGTCGTTGCGATCGTGCTCGTAGCGGCGGTCTTTACGGTGGCTAACGCCGCGCCGATCTTTATGCGCTTGCAGAGCTTTATCGACCGCATGAACGTGGTGCTGCGCGAAAACATCGTGGGCGTGCGCGTCATCCGTGCGTTTAACAAGGAACGTCACGAGGAGCGGCGCCTGGACGAGGTGTTTAGCGACTACGCCGCCAACGCCATCAAAGTCAACCACCTGTTTGTGGGCCTCGACAGCTCCAGCTTCTTTTTGATGAACATCGCCGAGGTGGCGGTGCTGTGGGTTGGCGGCAACCGCGTGGGCGCCCACGCCATGCAGATTGCGAGTATCTCGGCGGTGCTGGAGTATGCAATTCTGATCCTGTTCTTTGTGATGATGGCGCAGATGGTGGTGCTAACGCTGCCACGCGCCGCGGCATGCCTAAGCCGTGCGCAGCAGGTGTTGGAGATTGAGCCGAGCATCGTCGATGGCGAGCGCACGCTGGATGACGGGGCGCGCGAGCCCCAAGACGAAGCCGATGCGGTGGCCGTGTTCGACCACATGTCGTTTCGCTTTGACGATGCCGACGAGGACACCCTGTGCGACCTGAGCTTTGCCTGCCGTCGCGGTCAGACGACTGCGATCGTTGGCTCGACAGGCTCGGGCAAATCGACGGTGGCAAAGCTTCTGCTGCGCTTCCACGATGCCACCAAGGGCTCCATTCGCCTGAATGGTGTGGACCTGCGCGAGCTTACGCAAGACGAAATCCGCGGGCGCATTGCCTATGTGCCGCAGAAGGCGTGGCTGTTCTCGGGCACGGTGGCGAGCAACCTTCGCTTTGGTAACGAAGGCGCGACCGAGGGCGACATGCTTCACGCGCTTGAGGTTGCCCAGAGCACCTTTGTACTCGACCAACCGCAGGGGCTCGATACCCCGGTGGCGCAGGGCGGTACGAACTTTTCGGGCGGCCAGCGCCAGCGTTTGGCAATCGCCCGTGCGCTCATGAAGCATGCCGATCTATATATCTTCGATGACAGTTTTTCGGCCCTGGACTTTAAGACCGATGCCGCCCTGCGTCATGCGTTGCAAGACGAGACGCGTGACGCTGCGGTGCTCATCATCGCGCAGCGCATCTCGACGATCTTGCACGCCGACCAGATCGTCGTGCTCAAGGATGGCGAGGTTGTGGGCTTGGGCACGCATAGCGAGCTTATGGAAACCTGCGAGGTGTACCGCGCCATCGCGGAATCGCAAATGAAGGGAGGTGAGTAGCATGACCGAGGAGCTCAAGAAGCAGGGCGGCGTTGATGACGCCGCTGCCGCGGGACTGGTCGAGGAAACGGCTGCCGTGGCACCCGAGCTGGATGACGCCGCCAAGGCTGCAGCCGAGCGCGAGGCTCGCCGCCAAGCGCTCTACGAGGAAAACGAGCGCGCCGAGGACGAGCGCGCCCGCGCTGAGGCGGAGCGCATGCGCGATGTGGACGACGAGGACGAGGACGAGAAACCCCGCGACACCTGGGCGACGGTGCGCCGCCTGTGGAGCGAGGCTGCCGGCGACCATTGGCGCTTCTATATCGTGTTCGCGAGCATTGTGTTCTATGCCATCTTTAACACCGCTGCGCCGGCATATAGCGCCCGTGTGATCGATGAGCTGTGGGGCCACATTCAGGTGGCGTTTGCCAACAACGCCACCTTCAACATCACCTGGGAGAACTGCGGCAGGACCATCTTCATCTACTTTATGATTTGGACGGCTGCCGCCTCGTTCTACGCGCTCCAGAGCTTTTTGATGTCGAGCGTTGCCGAACGCCTCAACCTGTGCCTACGCAACCGCATCGCACAAAAGCTCAACCGTCTGCCGCTTGCCTTTTTTGACGCGCATCGTCCCGGTGAGGTCGTCAGCCGTGCGACCAACGACTTGGACAAGATGTCCGAGAGCATGCAGCGCGGATTGCTGCAGCTGCTCGTGTCGATCGGCACGGTTGTTGGTGCTGTGAGCGTGATGTTCGTGTTCAGCGTGCAGCTTACGCTCGTCTTTCTGTTCTTTATGGCGCTGTCGCTGCTGGTGACCAAGGTGGTCTCGCGCCGCACGCATGACGTAACCGGTGAGCGCCAAGAGTGGGTGTCCAAGATTACGAGTGCGGTCGAGGAAGGCTACTCGGGCCGTCTGGTGATTCGCGCGTTTAACCGCGAGCGCCAAAGTTCTGCCGAGGTGCACCAGGCCTCGAGGGAACTAGCGCGCGTGAGTACCAAGGCCGACTTTATGATCAACGCCGTCGGCCCCGCGGTGCGCTTTATCGGCCGTTTGGCGCAGATCGTTATTGCGCTTGTGGGCTGCAGCATGCTGGTTGCCGGTCACATGACCGTCGGCGTGTTCCAGGCGTTCTTCCAGTTTATTTACGAGGCGTCCGAACCCATGACGCAGCTGTCGTTTACCTTTAACTCGCTGCAGAGCGCGCTGGCGAGTGCGGAGCGCGTGTTCGACCTGCTCGATGAGCCCGAGATGGAAGCCGATCCGCTGCCGGACGAGGCCGCCAAGCTGCCGGGTCGCGTTGAGGGCCGCGTCTCCTTTGAGCACGTGCGCTTTGGTTATTCGCCCGACAAGCCGCTTATGCGCGACGTGTCGTTTACCGCCGAGCCGGGCCAGAAGATTGCCGTGGTGGGAACCACGGGCGCAGGCAAGACGACGCTCATCAACCTGCTCATGCGCTTCTACGAGATTGACGGCGGGCGTATTACGCTCGACGGCGTGGATACGAGCCGCATGGATCGCGGCGAGCTGCGGCAGCAGTTTGGCATGGTGCTGCAGGACGCCTGGCTGTTCGACGGCACGATTGCCGAAAACATCGCCTACGGCTGTCCCGAGGCGACGCGCGAGGAGATCGTGGCGGCTGCGCGCGCCGCGCAGGTCGACTTCTTTGTGCGCACCATGCCTCAGGGCTACGACACGCGCGTGGCCAACGATGCCGAAAGCATCAGCCAGGGCCAACGCCAGCTGCTGACCATTGCGCGCGTGCTGCTCAACAACCCGGCGATTCTCATCCTGGACGAGGCGACCTCAAGCGTGGACACGCGTACCGAGCTTGCCATCGGCCGTGCCATGGATGCGCTTATGCGCGGGCGCACGAGCTTTGTGATCGCGCATCGCCTGTCGACGATCGTGGATGCCGACCTGATCTTGGTAATGGATCACGGCAACATTATCGAGCAAGGCACGCATAAGGAGCTGCTCGCTGCCGAGGGTGCCTATGCCGACCTCTACTTGAGCCAGTTCGCCTAATGTGACAAAGGGACAGTCCCGCATGTCACATCAAAAAGAAAGGCGCGCCGGGGATGAATTCCCTGGCGCGCCTTCTTGCGTTGATGCCGATGTCGTTTTGTGCCGCTTGCGCTCCTAGCGCTCGTCCACGAGCTTGGCGACGAGGGTTTTGAGCTCGGCCACCTCTCGCTCGAGTTCTTTGACGCGGCGGGCATTTTCGGTGATGCCCTGGCGGTTGAGGGCACTCTGCTCGGCGGCGTCATCGGGCATGTACTCGCGATGCTGCTTGGCATCGAAGCTCTCCTCGAACACGCGGCAGCCGTTGCGCTTGATGATGCGTCCCGGCACGCCCACGACGGTGCAGTTGTCGGGCACGTCCTTAACGACGACCGAGTTGCCGCCGATCTTGACGTTGTTGCCGATGCGGATGTTGCCGAGCACCTTGGCGCCCGTGCCCACCGTGACATTGTTGCCCAGGG
>CABQNF010000039.1 GCA_902465465.1 uncultured Collinsella sp.
CAGGCCGTGGTCAACGCCAACGTGACCTTCCGCCTGCGCATCGAGGACGACGATGGCGAGTTTTCCGAAGAGGACTTTTGCTATCCCAAGGGCATCGAGGACTACGTACTCGAAAAGGTCGGTACCGACTACCTCACCGAGCCCTTCTTTATCGAGGCCGACCGTCGCGGTCGCGATCGCGAGGACCTGCCCGATTACAACGTAAAAATCACTGCTTGCATGTGCTTCTCGCGCACCTTCATGATGCAGGAGTACTACCACAACTCCTCCTGGCTCGAGAACGGTGGCTCGCCGGAGAAGGCGGCCCGTAGCGCTCTGACCAGCGCCATCGACGCCTACATTAAGCAACAGGGCAAATACAACAAAAACGAGAGCGGCATCAAATGGCAGGACGTCCAGGACTGCCTAGTTCTGGTGACCAACTGCTTCTCCACCCAGACGTCCTACGAGAACCAGACCAAGAAGGCCATCAATAACCGCTTTATCCAGCAGGCCATGACGGCATTCTTTAAGGAGCGCCTCTCGACCTACCTGATCGAGAACAAAGACGCCGCCAACAAGATCATGGAGCAGGTGCTCATCAACAAGCGCTCGCGCGAGAACGCCGAGAAGACGCGCCAGAGCATCAAGACCAACCTGCAGCAGAAGACCGACATGGCCAACCGCGTGCAGAAGTTCATCGACTGCCGCTCCAAGGACAAGAGCCGCCGCGAGATCTACATCGTAGAGGGCGACTCGGCAGCAGGCGCCATTCGCACGTCGCGCGATGCCGAGTTCCAAGGCGTTATGCCCGTCCGCGGCAAGATCCTCAACTGCCTAAAGGAAGATTATCCGCGCATCTTTAAGTCCGACATCATCATGGACCTTATGCGCGTGCTGGGCTGCGGTGTGGAGATCAAAGACAAGCGCATCAAGAACCTCGGTGCCTTTGACCTGGACAACCTCAACTGGAACAAGGTCATCATCTGTACGGACGCCGACGTCGACGGTTATCACATCCGCACGCTCGTGCTCACCATGCTCTATCGCCTGGTGCCCACGCTTATCGACGAAGGCTACGTGTATATCGCCGAGTCGCCGCTCTACGAGATCAACTGCAAAGAAAAGACCTACTTTGCCTACACCGAGCTCGAGAAGAACGGCATTCTTAAGGAGATCGGCGATCAAAAGTGCTCCATCAACCGCTCCAAGGGTCTTGGTGAGAACGACCCGGACATGATGTGGCTCACCACCATGAACCCCGAGACGCGCCGCCTGATCAAGGTGGAGCCCGAGGACGTCACCAAGATGGAAACTATGTTCAACCTGTTGCTGGGCAACGACGAGGCGGGCCGCAAGCGCCATATCTCGGAGCACGGCAAGGAATACCTGGACCAGCTGGACCTGCAATAGCAGCAAATCGATAACGACGGCCCATAAGAAGTTCAAGAGGATATCGTGGCAAAGAAGAAGACGAAAACCCAGCCAAAGAAAAAGCAGGTCAACGCCGAGAACGTCATCGGCCTGCACTCCGAGGTCACCGACCAGCCGATCACGCAGACGCTCGAGGTCAACTACATGCCCTACGCCATGAGCGTCAACGTCTCGCGTGCATTCCCCGAGATCGACGGCTTTAAGCCCTCGCACCGCAAGCTGCTCTACACCATGTACAAGATGGGTCTGCTCAAGGGCGAGCGCCAGAAGAGCGCCAACATCGTGGGTCAGACCATGAAGCTCAACCCGCATGGCGACGCCGCAATCTACGAGACGATGGTGCGCCTAGCCACCGGCAACGAGGCACTGCTCGCGCCGTTCGTTGAGTCGAAGGGCAACTTTGGCAAGTACTATTCGGGCGACCTGAGCTACGCCGCCTCGCGTTATACCGAGGCCAAGCTCTCCCCCATCAGTGCCGAGATCTTCAAGGACATCGACAAGGACCCGGTCGACTTCGTCGACAGCTACGACGGCGCCATGAAGGAGCCGCGCCTGTTGCCCACCACGTTCCCCAACATCCTTGTCTCGGCCAATAAGGGCATCGGCGTCGCCATGGCGTCCGATATCTGCGGCTTCAACCTCAACGAGGTCTGCACCGCCACCATGCACTACTTGCAGGATCCCGACTGCGACCTGCTTGAGTATATGCCCATGCCCGACTTCTCGACCGGCGGCGAGATCATCTACCGCCGCGAGGAGATGGAGAAGATCATCGAGACCGGCCTTGGCAGCTTCCAGATTCGCTCCCGCTGGCGCTGGATTCCCGAAGAGCGCATCATCGAGGTCTACGAGATCCCCTACACCACCAAGACCGATGTCATCATCGAGCGCATCGTCAAGCTCTCCAAAGAGGGCAAGGTCAAGGAGATCGCTGACATCCGCGACGAGACCGACCTCTCGGGCCTGCGCATCGCCATCGACCTTAAGCGCGGTGTCGACCCCGACAAGCTCATGGCCAAGCTCTATCGCTCGACCACGCTGCAGGATTCGTTCTCGTGCAACTTCAACGTGCTGGTCGACGGCTACCCCCGCGTTATGGGCGTGCGCCAGATCCTGCACGAATGGGTCAAGTGGCGTATTGAGTCCACGCGTCGCCGCATTAACTTTGACCTGGGCAAAAAGTCCGAGCGCCTGCACCTGTTGCACGGCCTTGAGGCAATTCTGCTCGACATCGACAAGGCCATCGCCATCATCCGCAGCACCAAGCTCGAAGCCGAGGTCGTGCCCAACCTTATGAAGGGTTTCGACATCGACGAGACCCAGGCCGAGTTTGTTGCCGAACTCAAGCTCCGCAACATCAACGAGGAGTACATTCTCAACCGCACCAAGGACATCGCCAAGCTCGAGGGCGAGATCGCCGAGCTTGAGGAGATTCTCTCGAGCGAAGACAACATCAAGAAAGTCATCAGCGACGAGCTGGCCGCGGTCAACAAGAAGTACGTGATGCCGCGCCGCACGGGCAGGATTGAGCCCCACGAGGTCATCGAGGTGAGCCTGGAGCCCGAGGTCGAGGAGTATCCGGTTACCATCATGCTCTCGCGCGATGGCTACCTTAAGAAGATGACGGACCGCGTGCTCAAGAAGGCGACCACGCTCAAGTACAAGGACGGCGACAAACCCTTTATCGAGTTCCCGTCCTCCAACACCCACGAGTTGCTGGTCTTTACCAACAAGAGCCAGGTATACAAGTGCAAGGTCGCGGCGTTTGAGGATACCAAGTCGGCCCAGCTGGGCTCGTACCTGCCGACCGATCTTGAGATGGAACCCGACGAGAGCGTCATCTGGGTCATCGACCCCGAGGACTACAGGGCCGACGTGCTGTTTGTCTTTGAAAACGGCCGCGTGGCGCGCGTCGCACTTGCCGGATACGTCACCAAGACCAACCGCAAGCGCCTCAAGAACGCCATCTACGGTGGCAGCAAGCTGCTGTATGCCCAGGTGCTCAAGGAAGATCGCGACATCGCGTTGGTCTCAAGCGACTATCGTTTGATGAACTTCAACACGTCGCTGCTCAAGACCAAGACGACCACCAACACGCAGGGCGTCCAGGCTTTCACGGCCAAGAAGGGCCGCTCGGTCACCACCGTCGGCACGACCGAGGAGATTCTTGGCGCCGGCGTCTCGGCCGAGAAGTTCACTGCGCAGAGTCTACCCTCCGCCGGTGCTCTCATGAAAGAAAACGACATGCCGAGCTTGTTTGACTAGGACAGCGGCAGAACCGCCATAAGCTCTCAAAACGGTGGGGCCCGAAGCGCAGCAACATCGCGCTCCGGGCCCCGCTCGCTGCAACGCAGTCAGAATAATAGGAATCCCCGTTTTTCACTCCTGCAATCTCACGGCACAAGGCATGTTTAGCCATTAGCAAAACTTGCAAAAATTAGCAAAAGTTGCAAAAACTAGCAAAACCTGCAAAGGGGCCACCATGGATCGCAGCAAATGGCTCCGCCATGCCAGGCATACTCGAAGATATTATCGAGCGAACCAAAGAAGCAGCAGATAGCCGCCTCTCACAGCCTCGCGCGTGCATAAGCGGCGTTCAGATTGGGCCAGTCGGCATCGATTGGACATATGCTCAGGAGACTCAGGGTAACTGGCGCACGGACATGAATGGCGTCTTCAGGCAACTCGAGAAGCATGACATCGGACTTCTCTCGAAACGACCTATCGGGAGCTTTCTGACAAAGACATCGAATTCTTGTTGGCGATGCTGCCCGATTCTGGCCCCAGCAGGGTCTCGGAGATAGCCAAACGCATGGGCGTCGCCAGCAACTACGCAAGCCAATACAAACGCCGCCTTCTCGAGGACGGCGTCATCGGGGAACGTGGGCGTGGTCTCGTTGGCTTTGACATCCCCGCATTCAGGGAGTTCCTGAGCGAGAAAGTCTCCTAGCACGCGGAGATTGTCCATAAGGACATCAACGCATGGCAATCAGTAATCCTCTTGGTAAGGGAAGTAGGCTTTCCGCCAACGCTGATTGCCATGCGTTCTTCTTGTCCTTAGGCGAGCTTGCGAGCGAGCTCTCGCACCTCTTTCAGCTTGGGCGACGATGACATGCTGTCGCGCTCGGTCATACCGCTGATGGCGACAATGCCCTGGTCCTCCCACTTGCAGTACGCACAGGTCGACTTGTACATAGCGATCGCCGCATCATAGACGCCCTCGCTGTGGCTATCGAGTAAAAGGGCCGTCTTGGTGAACGGGAAGCCCGTAGCACCGAAGGCGTATAGGCGATCGATGGCGGCCTTCTCCTGCGCAGTGATATCAAACCAGTAGATAGGCGAAGCGAAGACAACCATGTCGGCGTCTTTCAGCGACTCGATCACGTTGGCCATGTCATCCTTCTGCACGCAAGTGCCCTCGTGGGCGAAGCAATACTGACACCCCAGACAACCAGCGATTTTCTTACTGGCAACGCGGATGACCTCGACCGTATGGCCACCCTCACGCGCAGTCTCAGCAAACGCCTCGACCATGGTGTCGGTATTGGCGCCCTTGCGCGGGCTACCGCTCAATACAACGATATTCATAAGAATCTCCCTTCTTCATGCCGCAGGCGCGCGGCATACATTTCGTTGTAACCAAAACGGATGGAGCTATTCAGTCGTCTGCAGGCCACATCTCTCGTCAGTGTTCTCTAGACATAATCTCACCGCCTGATAACTCCTCGACTGTCTTGACTCTCTCTCCGAAAATTGAACAGCAAATCGTTGCTCGCAAAGTATCGACTGTGAGAAAATTAGCTTGAGCTTTCTCCCTGCTCGCATAAGCGTTCGCGTGAAAGAGCCTAGCCGCATCGGCCAGGCGCAATATAGATCCGCGGAAACCGGCCTACGAACAAGGAGCGTCTTATGTATGGACAACGTGTTGCACCGCAGACCCATAACAAACGGACTGGCCTGTCTATCCGCGACGTCAAGCGTCATGCAGACGCCAGAATCGCCGCCTTCGGAGTAAGCATTCTTGTGGCAGGACTGCTTTTGCTACCCTGCGCAGCACTGGCGACAGAAATGCCCGAAACCGATGTCGCAGCACCCATTACCTGCGACGAAGCCAACGCAGAAGGCAGCCTCACAGCTACCACCGTTGTCGACCATAACTATGACCTGGAGCTCCCTCCTGCCTTCATGTTGGTCCAGAATGAGGCGTTTGTATACGATTTCCCCGACAAACCCGAGGACTTCATCTACGGGCTTAACGACACCGTCCTTCTCTTCAAGATCGACACCGATACCGAAGGCCTTATAAAAACCGAGAACCCCAAAGAGGCCAGCGTCTCTATTGCCCTGACCATGATCGACAATCACGTTAGAGCAACCGCTGTCTTTACAGGCGGCTACGCCGACGACCAAATCCCTTACAGACTGAACCTCACCAGCTCAACCCGCCTTGGCACACACGTTGACCGCGACTTCGACAGCGGGCAGGGGATTATGCACGAGACGCGGCACGATTACTACATCCGCTACGTCTTCGACAGCGACGTGCACTTGATTGCAACCGATACGAGCGGTTCCAAACCCGATCCAAGTGTTAAACCGCGCCCAGAGGTCGAACCCGAACCGGAAACCAAGCCCGAGCCCACACCGCAGCCCAAGGCAGAAAAGCCCGCGGCAAATCCCGTTTCCGCTAAGGCAGTAGCGGCGGTTAAACCAGCCGGGACCACCCTACCCGCGACGGGCGACAACGGTGCGTTGGCTGTCGCCCTGAGTGTTGCCGGTGGCGTAATTGCAGCAGTTGGCATTTCCGCAACAAGGCGTCGCAACCACTAGCCAGCATTTCGTACCCCGCAGACAAAGCTCTATCCCCGCTCCGATGAGCTTTACTCACCGAGAAGTTTCTTCCCCACGGAAATGAGTTCCTTTCCAACGGCCGCCTTCACGCCAATCGTTACAACCACGTGGGCAGTGCGGGCTTCGAGATCCGCAGCGAGGATGTCCCCCGATGCCCGCACTGCGGCTGGCAGCTCGTGCCGTGGGTGCGCGACGACACATTTCTGCAGGGCGCGGCATGGCGCGAGAGTATCGAACGATATGGGCGCTTCGTGCGCGAGCGTAGCGATGGCCGCGTGCTGTTGCTGGAGCTTGGCGTGGGCGAAATGACCCCCGGCATCATCACGCTCCCGTTCTGGAGCATGACCGCAAAGCTGCCGGATGCGCACCTGTTGAGCGTAAACATCTCGGGCGACTCGGCTCCGCTGCAGCTTGGAAGCAAGGCAGAGGCGATCCAGGCAGACTTGGGTGCCTTGCTCTCGGCGGCGCGGGCCGACGACTAGTAGCGCGGCGAGGCGTCTTGCCGCAAACCGTCCTTGCTAAATGCATGACCGTTAATAAGTAAAAAGCAAGGTGCGTCTTATTTCAAATACTCCTCAAAGAACGCTTTCAGCTTTCCAAACGGAATGACGTCCATCTGGTCGTAGAGGTCGGTGTGGCTGGCACCGGGGATAATGAGCAATTCCTTGTTGTCCCCAGTCAGCTTGCCGTACGCGGTTTCGCTGAAATAGCGGGAGTGCGCCTTCTCGCCATGCACCAGCAGCACGGCAGAGCGGATCTCGCCGGCGTACTGCAAGATCGGCATATTCAAAAACGACAGCGAAGATGTCACATTCCAACCGCCATTGGAGCCCAGGCTGCGGGGATGGTAACCTCGCGGAGTCTTGTAGTAGGCGTAATAGTCCGCCACAAACTGCGGCGCGTCATCGGGCAGCTGATCGACCACGCCGCCCGCCAGCGCGTAGCTGTCATTTTTATAGTCCTCGGTGCGCTGCGCGTTCAGCGCTTTACGCTTTTCAAAGCGCGCCTGCTCGGAATCCTCGGCGTCAAAGTAGCCGTTTGCGGTCACACGGGTCATGTCGTACATCGTCATAGCAGCAGTAGCTTTGATACGAGTGTCGATGGCTGCGGCATTGATTGCCATGCCGCCCCAGCCGCAGATGCCGATGATGCCGATGCGCTCCGGATCGACGTTTTCCTGTACCGAGAGGAAATCCACCGCTGCGCAGAAATCCTCGGTGTTGATGTCCGGCGATGCCACATAGCGGGGCGCACCGCCGCTCTCGCCGGTATAGGACGGGTCGAAGGCAATCGCGAAAAAGCCCAGCTCCGCCATTTTCTGCGCATAAAGGCCGGACGTTTGCTCCTTCACCGCGCCAAACGGACCGCTGACGGCGATGGCAGGCAGCTTGCCCTCCACGTTCTTTGGCACGTAGACGTCGGCCGCCAGCGTGATGCCGTATCGGTTGTGGAAAGTCGCCTTGCTGTGCTCAACCTTGTCGTTTTTGGGGAACACCTTGTCCCATTCCTGCGTCAGTTTCAACTGCTCCATGCCTAAGCCTCCTTGTCGGTCGCTTTAAGGTATTGCTCGTCGATCACGGGCTCCAACCACTCGTTGGAGGCCTCCTCGCCCGGAACCTCCAGCGCGAGATGGGAGAACCAGCTCTCGGGCGCGGCTCCGTGCCAATGTTTCACACCCGGGGCGATGTTGACCACGTCGCCAGGGCGCAGCTCCTGTGCCGATTTGCCCCATTCCTGGTAAAACCCTCGACCGGCCACGCAGACGAGGATCTGTCCGCCGCCG
>CABQNF010000040.1 GCA_902465465.1 uncultured Collinsella sp.
GCGGTGCTGCTCAACATCACTCCCGACCACTTGGGCTGGCATAAGAGCCATAAGAACTATGCGCTTGCCAAGATCAAACTGTTTGACAATATGGTCGATGACGATCTGGTGGTTGTCGACGTCGAAGACGCCGGCATTCACGAGTTCGATGAGTACATCTACACGCCGGGTCGTCGCATCTGCAAGGTTGCCTTTGACGAGCCTGAGGGCGAGGATGCCGCCTTTGTGCGCGATGGCAAGATGATCGTGCGTCTGAAGGGTGTCGAGACCCCGCTCATCGCTACATCCGAGCTCAAGATCTCGGGCCATCACAATGTTATCAATGCCCTGTGCGCTGCCACGGCTGCCTTGGCGGTCGGTGCCGATGTCGATGGTGTCTGCCGCGGTCTTGCCTCGTTCCAGCCGCTCGAGCACCGCGTGGAGCCGTGTGGCGAGATTGACGGCGTGCGCTACGTCAACGATTCCAAGGCGACCAACACCGATGCGGTCGAGAAGGCACTGACGGCATTTCCCGATGACGATGTGATCTTGCTGCTCGGCGGCCACGATAAGGGCACGCCGCTCACGGACTTCGCGCGCGTCGTTATGGACAACGTGCGCTCGGTCGTCTGCTTTGGCGATGCGCGCGAGCGCTTCACCGCCGCTATGGACGAGGCTGATGTCGATGGCGATGTGGATATCGCCCAGGCGGATGACCTGCGCGACGCCGTGGACGTTGCCCGTTCGCTTTCGAGCCGTGGTGACGTGATCTTACTTTCTCCTGCCTGCTCTTCGTTCGATGAGTTCTCGGGCTATGAGGAGCGCGGCCGCGTGTTTAAGGACTACGTGGCTCAGCTTGCCGCTACAGCGAAATCACAAATGGAATAGGGGTTGCGGTGAGAGAGGAGAGCCCCCGACAAGGTATGAGGAGGCCCGACTCGGACCGTGCTTCCTCACGTCGCACCACACCGCGTTCCAGCCGCGGCGGGCAGTCGTTTAGCGAACGCTATATTGCCGGCGTTCCCGCCCGTATCATGCGCCCCCGTTTGATATTCATGGCCTGCTTGTTTACCTTGGTATGCTTTGGCCTGCTGATGGTGTACTCGGCGTCTTCGGTCGAGGCGCTGCACGAGAATGGCTCGGCGACGTTTTTTCTGGGTCGACAGGCCGCGTTTGCCGTGGTCGGTGTTCTGGCGCTGATTGCCATCGTGCGCGTTTTGCCGGACAGCTGGTTTGGGGAGGATATGCTCAGGATCATCCTTATCGGCATGATAGGGCTACTGCTTCTGGTGTTCTTGGTGGGCAGCGGCAGCCGTGGCGCCACGCGCTGGCTCAACATCGCCGGTATTCAGTTCCAGCCTTCCGAGTTTTTAAAGCCATTTGCCATTGCGTATTCGGCCATCATGCTTGATCGCTTCTTTTCGCCCGGTGGCAACATCAACGAATTCCTTCGCAAGATGGGCATCTACCTGGGCATTTCGCTCTTTCTGATCTTTATCCAGCCCGATTTCGGTACCGTCCTGATTATCCTGTTGACCCTCATGTGCATGGCGTTGTTTGCGGGTCTCGACCCCAGATTTATCATCGGCGTGCTAATCTTCGGCATTCTCGTGATCGTGATTGCGCTTGTCGCAGAGCCATACCGTATGGTGCGTATTCAGGTTGCCTTGAACCCTTGGGCCGACGAGTATGGTGACGGCTATCAGGCCACGCTTGCCATCATGGCCTTTGCCTCGGGCGGTCTGTTCGGCCGTGGCATCGGCAACTCAACCATGAAGTACTCGTATCTGCCCGAGGCACACAACGACTACATCTTGGCCATCATTGGCGAGGAAGTCGGTTTTGTCGGAACCGTGCTGTTCTTCTTGGTGTTTGCGATGCTGATCTACTCGGCGTTTCGCATTGCCGAGCAGGCGACCGATCGTCGGGGCGCGCTCATGGCGTCTGGCTCCGCGGTCATTCTCGCAGTGCAGTTTTTGATTAACGCGCTGGGCATCCTCAACGTTTTTCCCATGACGGGCAAACCGTTGCCGTTTATTAGCTACGGCGGTTCATCGATTATTGTGTCGCTTATGCTTGCCGGGTTGATCCTGCGCGTTTCGTACGAGAGCGCCCGCCGCGATGAGTATGACCGTCGTCGTGAGAGCTTTGCCGTTATGGACGAGAGCACCGCCGGCGTAGCCCATGTGCGCGGTGAACGACCTTCGCGTAGCGGCTTTACCGTTCTGGATGGTTCTGCATCCGAGCCGGCAGCTCGTCCACGCTCGCGAACGGCTCCGCAAGGCCGTCCGCAGCGCCCCAGCCCTCGCAACGCGGGCGGCGGATATAATCGAATCGATTTGAACTCGGACCCGTCGGCGCGTCTGCGCACCGACGACCAGGGACCGCGTGTACGAAGGGACTACCATGACCGATAAAATGACCGTTGCTATTGCAGCCGGCGGCACGGCAGGACACATCAACCCCGCGCTCGCCTTGGCCGAAGAGCTGCGTGACCGTGGTCACCACGTTGTGTTCGTGGGCCAGTCGCGCAAGCTCGAGGGTCGTCTGGTCCCCGACGCTGGGTTTGATTTTGTGCCCATTACGGTCACGGGCTTCGACCGCTCCCGCCCTTGGACGGCGCTCACCTCGCTGTGGCGTGTCAACAAGGCCAAGCGTGCGCTCGCCAGTCATTTCTCAAAGGTCGGCAAGCCCGATGCCGCCATCGGTTTTGGTGCCTATGTCGAGGTTCCGCTGCTGGGGTGGTGCAAGGGCGCGGGCGTTCCGTATCTGCTGCATGAGCAGAACTCTGTTCCGGGCCTGGCCAATAAGATGATGAACTCCCACGCCGCCTGCGTGTGCATCTCGGTGCCGGCAGCGCGCTCGGTCTTTGAACGCGAAGGTGACCCTGACCACGTGCTCATGACCGGCAACCCCGTACGTCGCTCGGTGATCGAGGGCGATCGCGCTCGCGGCCGCAAGGCACTTGGCGTTCCCGAGGACGCTACGCTGCTGCTCGTCTTTGGCGGTTCACTTGGCGCCCAGCACCTCAACGAGCGCGTGGTCTCGCTCAAAAACGAGCTGCTTTCGCGCAAGAACCTCTATGTGTTGCATTCGACGGGTGCCGACGGCTTTGAGGAGACCGAGCGCGCTTTGGCGCTGACGCCCGAGGAGGCGAAGCGTTACCGCGTCCAGCCTTACATCGACAACATGGGCGATATGCTGGCTGCTGCCGATTTGGTGCTCTCGCGTTCGGGCGCATCGAGCGTGGCCGAGATCGCTGCACTCGCCGTGCCTTCGGTGCTCGTGCCGTACCCGCATGCGACGGCCGACCACCAAACCACCAATGCCCGTTATCTGGTCGACGCCGGGGCCGGTGTGCTCTGCGCCGATGCCGATATCGACGGTTCTGCCTTTGCCGATGAACTGCTGCACCTGGTCGATGACGCGGCGGCGCGCGACGCCATGCGTCAGGCGGCGCGTGGTCTGGCTCAGGATAGGGCCGCCGCTCTTCTGGCGGATGCGGTAGAGGGTTTGCGTTAGTTAGACGGGATATCGTCGGTCGCCCTCGCGCTGATGCGGTAGGTGCGGTACAGTTAACGGGTTACAGGCAGTGTTTACGCAAGGAGTACACGAGCACATGGCTGATTCCCAGACTGCAACCTCCGCGCCCGAGTTTAAGAGCGCCCACTTTATCGGTATCGGCGGCGCCGGCATGAGCGGCATCGCCCTTGTTCTGCACGAGCGCGGTTATGCCGTTACCGGCTCCGACCTTAAGACGTCACGTTATATCCGCCAGCTTACCCGCGCTGGTGTGAAGGTGCATGTGGGCCATGAGGCCGCCACGATCGACGAGGTCAAGCCCGACGTGGTTGTTGTCTCCACCGCTATTCCGGAGTCCAACCCCGAGCTCGTGCGCGCTCGCGAGCTTGGTATTCCCGTGTGGCCCCGTGCCAAGATGCTCTCTGCTTTGGGCCACGGCTACACCACCGTCGCTGTTGCCGGCACGCATGGCAAGACCACCACGTCTTCGATGTGCGCCACCATGCTCGACCGCATGGGTCTGGATCCGAGCTTCCTGATCGGTGGCATCGTCGAGGGCTATGACACGAACGGCAAGAACGGCTCGGGCGACTACTTTGTCGCCGAGGCCGACGAGTCCGACAGCTCCTTCCTGTTCCTGAACCCCAACGTGGTCATTGTGACCAACGTCGAGGCCGACCACCTCGATCACTACTCGGGTATCGAGGAGATCGAGGCAACTTTCGCCAAATTCATGAGCCTGGTGGGCGAGGACGGCACCGTCATCGTCTGCGGTGAGGACCCGCATCTGGTCGAGCTCGCCAAGTCGACGGGCCGTCACGTGCTTTCCTACGGCTTTGCCGAGAGCAACGACATCGTCTGCATGCACCCGGATGTCAAGGGCATCCAGAGTGACTTTATCGTTCGCTTTGAGGACACTGAGCACGCTGTGGAGATCAAGAGCAATCCCGGTCGCCACAACATGCTCAACGCCACGGCGGTGCTCACCGTCGCCCATGTCCTGGGCCTTGACATCGACGCCGCTGCCAAGGCGCTTTCGAGCTTTGAGGGCGTCCGCCGTCGCTTTACCCATGTGGGCGATATCGATGGCATTACCGTAGTCGATGATTACGGTCATCATCCCACCGAGATCAAGGCGACGCTTGCTGCCGCTTCGTCGCTGGGCTACAAGCACGTCGACGTCGTGTTCCAGCCGCACCGCTATTCGCGCCTGCAGGCCCTGTGCGACGACTTTGCCGATGCATTTGCCAATGCCGATAAACTGCTGCTGATTGATGTGTTCTCGGCTGGCGAGATGCCCATTCCGGGTGTCACCTCTAAGATGCTCGCCGATACCGTGCGCGCCAAGCATCCTGACAAGGAGGTCGTGTATTGCTCCAGCCGTCTTGAGCTCAACCAGGAGCTCGAGCAGATGGTGGGCGAGGGCGACCTGCTGCTCACTATGGGTGCCGGTGACGTTACGACCGTCGGCCCCGAGTTCATTGAGTATCTGACTGCCAAGAAAGACGCTTAAGTCTAATGGGTCTGTTTAACGCCGTCATGGCGCTCTCGGGCATGATCGACACAGATGTGATCGAGGACGAGCGCCTTGCGCGTCATACGAGCTATCGTATCGGCGGCAAGGCCGACCTCTTTGTGACGTGCCATAGCTATCATGCCCTCCGCCGCGCCGTGGCGGTGCTCGATCGCGAGCAGGTGCCGTGGGTCATCATCGGCAAGGGCTCCAATCTGCTGGTTGCCGATGGCGGTTATCGCGGTGCCGTCATTTCGCTCGGACGTGAGTTTCAGCGCACGGTTGTTGCCGATGACGGTTGTACGCTGACGGTCGGTGCGGGCGTGATGTTTGCGCGCCTGGTCAACGATGCCCTGTCGCGTAGCCTCTCGGGCCTTGAGTTTGCCGTTGGCATCCCTGGTTCGGTCGGCGGTGCGATATCTATGAATGCCGGCACACGGACCGAGTGGATTGGCTCGCTGGTTGAGGATGTCGTAACGTTTGACCCGGCATCCGGTATCAAGCATTATGCGGGGTCCGAGATCACTTGGGGCTACCGCGAATGTAGCCTTCCCCGCAATGAGATCATCCTCGAGTGCGTGCTCAAGCTTAAACCGGCGCCCAAGGCCGACATTCGCGAGCGCATGGAGCGGTACCTTACGAGGCGCAAGCGTACACAGCCCATGGGTCGCGCATCCTGCGGGTCGGTCTTTCGCAATCCGCCCGATGCGAGCGTGGGCAAGCTTATCGAGGATTGTGGATTAAAGGGTTTTTCGATTGGCGGCGCGGAAGTTTCGCCCGTTCACGCTAATTTTATCGTTAATAACGGAACCGCCTCGGCCGATGACGTTGCCGCGGTTATCAGACATGTGCACGGAAAGGTGAGGGAGGCGTATGGCATCGAGCTCAGACCGGAAGTTAAATTCCTCGGCTTCTAGAGCATCGAAACCCACCTTCCGCCGCGCCGGAGGGCGTTCCGGCGCGCCTGCCAAACCTCAACGCAATACCGTCGCGCACTCTAAGTCTGTCGGGCATGCTCGACAGACCAGTCGTCCGGTCGTCGGCTCTCAGCTCGGTAATCGTCCGGCCGCAAAAAAGTCCTCGCGTCCCTCGGTGACGTCAAAGCCTGTTATGGGCGCCAAGCCTGCCCGTCCCATGGCAACTCCTAAGCCCTCGACGGGAACTAAGGCGGCGCGTCCGGGTCGCACGCTGGGCGCATCGAAACCGCGCTCGCTGACATCGGTGCCGGCTACCGCCAAGAAGCCTTCGGGTAAAAAAGGCGTCAACCCGTTGTCTTCACTTGGGGCGATGGCAAATAAAACGTCAGACGCCGCTTCTCTCGTTACAGGCAAAGGCAAAATCGTGGGCGGCGTTCTGGCCGTCTTGGCCGTGCTCGTCGTCGTTGCCGTCGTGGTGATCAACTCTGGATTGTTTACCGCCACTGATATTCAGATTCAAGGCAGCGAGCATGTGACGAAGCACGATGCTATCCAGCTGATCGATTTGCCCGAGGGAACGTCGCTTTTTAACGTCGATCCCGACCAGATTACCGAGGACCTCAAGCAGAACCCGTGGGTCTCGGGCGTGGATGTCCAGCGCCAGTTCCCGCATACGCTCATCATTACGCCTATGGAGCGCAAGGTCATCGCAATTGCCTATATCAGCTCCGATGACCTTGCCTGGGCCATCGGGGATGATGACACCTGGATCGCCCCGCTGTCGACGTCGGTCGAAGTGGATGGCCAGGGCAACGTCATCACGACAGGGCAGGGCTCAAATACCCTGACCGGCATTGATGCCGCGCTGGCGCTCGCTAAGCACTATGGCGCGGTGTTGTTGACTGATGTCTCGGCGGATGTCGCTCCGGTTTCCGGCCAGGCGGTGAGCTCCAAGGCCGTTAAGGCTGGCTTGGATTATGTGCGTGGTTTTTCGAGCGAGTTCTTGGGACAAGTCAAGGATATTTCCACGCCTTCGGTCGAAGCCATCTCGGCAAACCTCAATAACGGCATTGAGGTGTCGCTGGGCGATTCGAACGATATCGTCAAGAAGGAGCGCGTAGTCACCAAGCTGCTTTCGCAGGTAGAGGGCGTAACGTATATCAATGTGCGCTCTCCGGGTAACTATACATTTAGGAACGCTCCGACCTCGTAGTGCTGGTTGATGCTTTGTTGAGGGGCCATACCACGCCGTTTATCTGGTTTGTTTGGTTTTCACGGTCAATTATTTGACTGATACGTTCATAATGTGCAAACATAATACGGTTTACCTTTGCATTTACTTTCAGCCTGAAGGTTAATGTGCGCAAGGGTCGACCCATGCTATGGCTATAACCTTTGTTCGGAGGACCGACATGCACGAGACAGAGATCAACAACTACCTTGCCGTCATTAAGGTGGTCGGCGTCGGCGGCGGCGGTACCAACGCGGTCAATCGAATGATCGAAGAGGGCATCCGCGGCGTCGAGTTTGTTGCCATCAACACCGATGCTCAGGCACTCGCGATCTCTGATGCCGATATCAAGGTGCACATCGGCACCGACCTTACCCGCGGCCTGGGCGCCGGCGCCAACCCCGAGACGACATTGCCGAGGCGCTCGCTGGCGCCGACATGGTGTTCATCACCTGCGGCGAGGGCGGTGGCACCGGTACCGGCGCTGCTCCCATCGTTGCCGATATCGCGATGAACGAGGTCGGTGCGCTGACCGTCGCCGTCGTGACCAAGCCCTTCACCTTCGAGGGCCGCAAGCGCAAGAAGAGCGCCGAGGAGGGCATTAAGACCCTCTCCGATTGCGTCGACACCATGATCGTCATCCCTAACGATAAGCTGCTCGACATCGCCGAGAAGAAGACCACCATGCTCGAGGCCTTCGCGATTGCCGATGGCGTTCTTTCCCAGGGCACCCAGGGCATCACCGACCTCATCACCGTCCCCGGTATCATCAACCTGGACTTCGCCGATGTTAAGACCATCATGAAGCAGGCCGGTACCGCCATGATGGGTATCGGTACCTCTTCTGGGGACACCCGTGCCGTC
>CABQNF010000041.1 GCA_902465465.1 uncultured Collinsella sp.
GTCGGGGGAGGGCAACCTTCGCGTCGAGGAGAACCTTGGCGAGGGGTATGTCCGCCTCCGCGTTTCGGAGGCCGAGCGGCGCCAGGCAAAGCACGACATTCAGCATGTCGAGGATATCGTCATCGAAATGCTCCGTAATGCTCGCGATGCCGGCGCCGACAAAGTCTATCTCGCCACGACCAAGGAAGATGGCGTTCGCACGCTTGTCTTTCTGGATAACGGTTCGGGCGTTCCGCAGGATATGCAAGAGCGAATCTTCGATGCCCGCGTTACCTCCAAGCTCGAGAGCATGAAGATGGACCGTTGGGGCGTTCACGGTCGTGGCATGGCATTGTTTTCGATCAAGCAGAACACCGACGAGGCCCGTGTGGTCACGTCAGGTGTTGATCTTGGCTCGGCCTTTAAGGTGAGCGTTGCGGCTGACCGCCTCAGTGAGCGTGCCGATCAGTCCAGCTGGCCCCAGGCCGTCAAGGATGAGGACGGACGTTATGTCTGTGCTCGCGGCCCGCATAATATTATTCGCGCTGCGTGTGAGTTTGCGCTCGAGGAGTTGCGTGGTTGCGATGTCTATCTTGGTTCTCCGTCTGAGATTGCCGCGACCCTTTATGCTCAGGCGTCAAGTAGGCTCGATACGTCGCGTCTCCTGTTCATTGATGATGAGAGCGAGCTTCCGGTTGTCGACCGTTTAGGCCTTGCCTCTGATGCCGATGACTTTATCCGTATTTGTTCGGGTTTGGGTCTTGAGATGTCCGAGCGCACGGCCCATCGCATTTTGGCAGGGCAGATTAAGCCCGTTCGCGGTGTGACCGCGCGTCTGCTGCGCGAGCGTGATTCGTCCTCGCATGCGCCGGCTCCTGTCGATCTTGCGAAGGATCGTCGCGGGCTACGTATTGCCAAGGATGATATGGCACAGTTTTCGCGTGCTGTGGAGCGTGACTTTAATGACCTTGCCGCCCGGTACTATCTCAACCTTTGCGGCGACCCAAAGATTCGTGTTTCGCGTGATCGAATCACCGAGTCCACTCGGTACGATACAGTTATTGCAGTTAAAACGTACTTTTAAACGCAGGAGTTTCTTCATGGATTGCCTGAAGGTATCAAGCAAATCATCGCCCGCGTCCGTTGCCGGCGCCATCGCCGGCATGGTCAAGGATGGTGTACCCGTCAACATCCAGTGTGTCGGCGCCGGTGCTGTCAACCAGGCCATTAAGGCCGTTGCCATCGCGCGCGGTTTTTTGATCCCAACCGGTTTTGATATTTCCTGCGCGCCCGTGTTCTCCGACATCCTCATTAACGGGGAGTCGCGCACGGCCATCCGCCTTTCTATCTACGTTCACCAGATCAATCGAGCTGCTATGGATAACGTCGTCATGGATGATGTTAAGCCTGTGGCTTAGCTTCTGCTTGCCTCGATTCGTCTCCCTTCCATCGTTAGGACTTATGCACATGGACCAGCGTTCCGTACGCGATATTCTTGCCGGTAAAACCTACTTTATCCGCACCTTTGGCTGCCAGATGAATCAGCACGACTCCGAGCGCGTGAGCGGTCTGCTCGATTCGTATGGTTGCCTCATGGCGCTCGATCCCGAGCATGCCGATATCGTTGTCTTCATGACATGTTGTGTGCGTGAGGCCGCCGATACTCGCCTGTACGGTCAGTGCAATTCTTGCAAAAGCCTGCCGCCTTCGCCTTCGGGCAAGCGTGTGGTTGCCGTGGGCGGCTGTATCGCGCAGCGTGATGGCGAGGGCCTGCTCACCAATGTCGATAACGTCAATGTCATCTTTGGCACGTATTCTATCGCACATGTGGCCGAGCTTATTGCCGAGGCGTTCCTTGACGGCAAGCGTCATATCCGCACCAATGAGCATGAGGATACGGATGCCATGAGCATGCCGTGGCATCGCGAGACCCAGTATCACGCCTGGGTGCCTATCATGACGGGCTGCAATAATTTCTGCACCTATTGCATCGTGCCGTACGTGCGCGGTCGCGAAAAGAGCCGCCCCTTCGAGGAAATTGTCGACGAGGTGACCGGTTTGGTGCGCCAGGGCGTGCGTGAGATTACGCTGCTGGGCCAAAACGTTAACTCATATGGTCGCGATCTGTTTGGCAAGCCGCGTTTTGCCGATTTGCTGCGTGCCGTGGGCGATACGGGTGTGGAGCGCATCTTCTTTACGTCTTCGCATCCCAAGGATCTGCTTCCCGAGACCATCGACGCTATGGCCGAGACGCCTGCCGTTATGCCGCAGCTGCACCTGGCCGTCCAGTCAGGTTCGACGCGGATCCTCAAAGAGATGAATCGCCGTTATACACGTGAGGACTATCTGGGCCTGGTCGATCGCATCCGCAATCGCATGCCCGATATCGCGCTCTCGACCGACATTATCGTTGGCTTCCCGGGCGAGACTGAAGAAGACTTTGAGCAGACGCTCTCACTTGCCGAGACGGTCCGCTATGCTCAGGCCTATACCTTCATTTATTCCAAGCGCGCCGGTACCCCGGCCGCCGAGATTGACGATCCTACGCCGCATGAGGTTATTCTCGAGCGTTTCAACCGCCTGGTTAAGGTTATCGAGACCACGGCACACGAGTATAACCAGGGTGAGCTTCACACTGTGGTGCCGGCGCTCATTGAGGGAACGAGTAAAAAGAACGACGCGGTCCTGCTGGGCAAGAGCCCCAAGAATCAGACCGTGCATGCGCCTATCCCCGAGGGTTACAGTATTGATCAGCTTGTTGGCAAGATCGTTGATGTTGACGTTGACGTTGCCAAGACCTGGTATTTGTCCGGCTCCGTTGTGGGCGAGCCGCGCTAATGGTTTCTCCCGGGGCAGGTTTTTCCGCCGTTGCGATCGTCGGTCCGACGGCGGTTGGTAAGAGCGATGTTGCCGACCGTTTGGCAGCTCGTCTTTCGTCCGAAGTGCTGTCGTGCGATGCGATGCAAATCTATCGCGGCATGGACATCGGTACTGCAAAGATGGCGCCCGATGAGTGTACGGCGCCGCTGCGTCTCGTCGACATTGTAGAGCCGGGTGTGGCATATTCTGCTGCGCTTTATCAGGCTGACGCTCGTGTGCATGTTGAGCGTCTCCTTGGTTCGGGTTGCCTGCCGGTTTTTTGCGGAGGTACGGGGCTGTATCTCAAGGCCGCCCTCGATGAAATGGACTTTCCTTCGGGTGAACTTGAGGACGATCGTCGTATGGGCTATCAGGAGCTTGCCGAGCGTATTGGCGAGGAAGAGCTGCATGCCCTGCTTGCCGAGCGCGACCCAGAATCGGCTGCTGTTATTCATCCCCATAATGTGCGCCGTGTGATTCGTGCGCTCGAGATGCATGATGATGGTATCTCCTATGCACAGCAAAAAAGTCAGTTTAGTGTTCCGCGCGAGCATTATCATGCTCTATGGTTTGGTCTGACGCGTAATCGCGAGGTGCTCTACGAGCGCATTAACCTGCGTGTCGATCTGATGTTTGAACAGGGTCTTGTTGATGAGGTTCGCGGTCTTATGGACCAGGGGCTGGGAGATGCCCTGACTTCGATGCAGGCAATTGGCTATAAAGAGATCATCGATGCTTTCAATGGCGTGATTTCTATGGATGAGGCTCGCGAACTCATCAAGATGCGTTCGCGTCGCTATGCCAAACGTCAGCTTTCGTGGTTTAAACGCGATGACCGCATCGTGTGGTTCGATATGGACGAGTTTACGATCGATGAGGTCGTTGAGGACATCCTGCATTGTATTGAGGCTGCCTAATGGCCCGCTTCCCCCTTGTTCCCACGGCACCCGAGCCCGAGCGTGCCATATTAGTTGGTGTTGAGTGGCGCGACAATGCGTGGCCGCTCGATCGTTCGCTTGACGAGCTTGAGCGCCTGGCCCATACGGCTGGCGCCCAGTGCGTGGCGCGTTTGTCACAGCGTCTGGTTAAGCCGTATCCAAAATCGTTTATCGGTTCCGGTAAGGTTGAAGAGCTGTGCGGCCTGGTGCATCGCATGGATGCCGATGTCGTTATTTTTGACGACGACCTGACGCCCTCGCAGCAATCCTATTTGGAGAAAGCCGTGGGCGAGCCGGTAAAGATTATCGATCGTACAGCACTGATCTTGGATATCTTTGGCCTGCATGCTCAGACGCGTGAGGGACGCCTACAGGTACAGCTGGCGCAGCTTCAATATCTGTTGCCTCGTCTGCGTGGCATGTGGAGCCATCTTGCCAAGGAGCAGACGCGCGGCGGCATCGGTTCGCGCTTTGGCCAGGGTGAAAGCCAGCTCGAGGTTGACCGTCGCCTCATTCGTAATAAGATCGCTGCGCTTCGTCGTGAGCTCAAGCAGGTTGAACAGCGTCGCGATGTCCAGTCTAAGAGCCGCATTGAGTCACCGGCGTTTCGCGTCGCGTTAGCCGGTTATACCAATGCGGGTAAATCGACGTTGCTCAATCGTCTGACCGGATCTACGGTACTTTCGCAGGACAAGCTGTTTGCTACGCTCGACCCGACGACGCGTTCGTATCGCCTGCCCGGCGGTCGTGGCATGACGATTACCGATACCGTCGGCTTTATTCAAAAGCTACCGCATGGTCTCGTTGATGCCTTTAAGTCCACACTGTCTGAGGTTCTTGGTGCCGATCTGATCCTTAAAGTTGTGGATGCCTCTGATGAGGACTACGAGCGCCAGCTCGAGGCAGTCGATCGCGTTCTTGACGAGATCGGTGCCGGCGAGCGTTTGACGCTTACGGTGTTCAATAAAATCGATCTTCTCGATAGCGTTGATCGATTGAGTTTCCGTCGTCGCTATCCCGAGGCCGTGCTGTTCTCGGCCCAGACGGGCGAGGGACTCGACGATCTCGTCGACCGTATTGCTCGTGAGGCGGCTGCCACCGATGTGTTGCTCTCTGCTGATATCCCGTATCGCGAGGGCGCCCTCATCACGCTGGTGCATGAACAGGGAACCCTTTTGCACGAGGAATATCTTGAGGACGGCGTTCGTATTGTGGCGAAGCTGCCGGTTCGTATCGCGCCGCGGCTTAAGCGTTATCGCACCGAGTAGACGAGCTCCAAAAAGCCCAGAATAATGGGCTGATGCAGCAGGTAAAAGGGGAGTGCATGACGTCCAAGGCTGGCGAGCGCCGGGACGGGATTGGCGTAGGCCCAGCTTGGGGCGGTCTTATCGATTCCCTTCGCTATGTGTGCGGCGTAGTATCCTGCAAGATACATAAAGAAAAACGGGATGATGGGGTAGTAATCACCTGAGACAAACCCCGGGCTCGGAAATCCCAGCCACGCCAGGTGGGGGACAGGGTAGATCGTTTTGGGGATGCTCCAGGTGAGGGCAAACAACAAAAGGCATAGGGACATGCCCCATCTCGCCGATATCTTCTTAAGGACGGGATCGGTCAACGCCACGATGCCGGTACATGCGGCCATGCAGTAGATGATGCCAAAGTTCACTGAATCGTCGACCGATACGAGCGTTGTTGCAATCCAGACGACCAAAGCTGCGGCAGCGTACTTGGCCGCTCGTTTAGCATTGTTGCGTGAGAGCGTGCACATCCAACCCGCGATAAACAAAAATACCCAGCTGATGCTGGCGCGCCAGATGTCTTGAAAGACAGTCTGTGTAAACCAGGGCATATCGCAGTCGTACAGGTAGGCAAGATCGTAGCAAGTGTGAAAACCTGCCATTGAAATCATCGTAAACCCGCGGACGGTATCAAAGATGGTGATGCGTTTCTGCATTACGAGAACCGGCGCATCAAGCCGACGACTTTGCCCAAGATAACGGGATTAGTTGCATAGATAGGCTCCATGGTGTCATTCTCAGGCTGCAGGCGTACGCGTCCCTGCTCCTTGTAGAACGTCTTGACGGTCGCTGAACCATCAATCATGGCCACGACAATTTCGCCGTTCATGGCACTCTTTTGTTCACGGACGATGATGTAATCGCCATTGAAGATACCGACATTGATCATTGAGCTCCCATGCACCTCAAGGATAAAGGAACCCTGATCAGTGGCGATTTCGGTCGGGATAGTAAAAGTGTCTTCGATATTCTGCTCGGCCAGAATGGGAATCCCAGCCGCGACGCGACCAACGAGCGGTAGCGAGACCGTTCCGCGAGGTGCGGTGGGCTCGTCAGATTTAGAAATTGAGACCGAGGAACCGTCCTCGTTAAAGAGTTCCAGGGCGCGCGGTTTGGTGGCATCGCGCTTGAGTAGCCCGCGCGCCTCCAGAGCAGATAGATGGGCGTGCACGGTGCTGGGGGAGGAAAGGCCCACGGCAGAAGCCATCTCGCGCACGCTGGGCGGATAACCCTTCTCCTGCTGATATTCCTTGATGAAGTCGTAAATTTGCTGCTGACGCTTGGTAATTTTGCGAGCCATCAGGGCATCCTCTCTACCCATGTCAAACAAATGTTCGAATTTTGCTTGACAGGAACAACTGTTCGAAGATAATAATAACCGAACATTCGTTCTCGCGCTAGACTTTTTTGTCCGCGCGGCTTGATAAAACTGTTCTCAGCAAAACACGCGAGAGGAGAACATGATGAACGCAACGAATATGGTCCAGGGAAACCTCGCCCTTAAGCTCGAGACGCCTGCAGAACCCACTTTTACGGTTGTTCAGGGTGGCCGCTCCGGCTTTCAGCCTTTGACCGTAAATCCTGCTTGCAATCAGCAGGCTGCAGTCGCGCCGGCCCGCGTTGCCCTGAAGGTTCCGACGATTGTTGCCGTCGCCGTTGCGCTCACGCTCTTTTTTGTCCTCGCTATGTCGGTCTTTAGCGCTCGTCACGCCGCGTATGCCGAGTCCGTTTCCAACGTTACCTACGAGACCATTCGCGTTCAGCCTGGTGATTCTCTTTGGTCGCTTGCCGAGGAATATCCAATCGAAGGCCTTTCCACGCAAGAGACTTCCGACATGATCCGTAACGTCAATCATCTGGAGCATGGTTCGCTCGCCGCCGGTGCGCATCTTAAGGTTCCTGCTCGTTCGTAATCATTATCGCGCTGCGCATGGTACCCTTGTTATCGTTTAAGAGGAGGTACCATGCGCTGTCCCAAATGCGGCAAGGCACATACCCGCGTCGTTGATTCCCGTATGCAGGAGTCAAATAACACCATTAAGCGCCGTCGCGAATGTTGCTCGTGTAACTACCGCTTTACAACGTTCGAGCGATGCGAAGATCCAATCGAGGTTATTAAGTCAGACGGAACCAAGCAGCAGTTCGATCGCAATAAGCTGCTCGTCGGCTTGATGCGCGCCACCATCAAGCGCGATATCGACACTAAGAAGCTCAATGAGATTATCGACGACATCGAGGTCGAGCTGCGTTCTCGCACGCTGACGGCCGTCACGTCGCATGAGTTGGGTGACATGGTGCTCAAACGCTTGGCCAAGATCGACAAGGTGGCGTACATCCGCTTTGCCTCGGTCTACCGCGATTTCAAAGACGTCGATGAGTTTCTGCAAGAGCTCGACAAGCTAAGGTGATTCCATGTCCAACATTACCCTCAACATAAAGCGTCTCGATCCCACCGTCGAGCTTCCCAAATACGCCCATCCCACCGATGCCGGCTTGGATCTGCGCTCCAACGAGGACTGCGTCCTGAAGCCCTTCGAGCGCCGTCTGGTCTCTACTGGGCTGGCCATCGCCCTGCCTGATGGCTACGCCGGCTTTGTCCAGCCCCGCAGCGGCTTGGCCATCAAGCAGGGCCTATCTATAGTCAACACGCCGGGCCTCATCGACGCCCACTACCGAGGAGAACTCAAGGTTATCCTCATCAACCTGGATTCCTCCAACAATATCCAAATCAACAAAGGCGACCGCATAGCCCAACTCGTCATCCAAGAAGTCCCCACGGTCAACCTCGTAGAAGTAGAAGAACTAGATAAAACCGACCGAGGAGCCGGCGGTTTCGGTTCTAGCGGCGTCGCTTAGTCGTTTACGTACTGTCCGCTG
>CABQNF010000042.1 GCA_902465465.1 uncultured Collinsella sp.
CGAGACGGTCCCGGGCTGACAATTTCGACTGTAATGGACGTTCTTGTTTGACTAGTCATTTAAGAACGTCCCCGATGACTATTTGAATTGCTAATTTGTGCGGGTTGTGGTTTTGTGACCTGCTGAAATTTTAGATACTGTACAACTGTACGTTAATTTGTCTTCGTAGTATATTGCTACCCGCAAAACTCAATACCATTGTGCTCTGAGACGCTAAAGCGCCTACGTACAATGGTTGTCGATAGTACGATTCGATTTAACGACAGGATGGATGGTCCAAGCGTGAGTCTCGGCAGCAAACTATCCAATGCAAAGGTGTCCTTTGCGATATTTAAGCGCGACATTAAGCGACTGCTTGTGAACCCCGTCGCCTTGGTGGTTACCCTTGGCGTGTGCGTTATTCCCTCGCTGTATGCCTGGTACAACATCGTGGCCAACTGGGATCCGTACGGAAACACCCAGGGTATCAAGATTGCCATCGCCAACAACGATCGGGGCACCCAAAACGACTTGGTGGGCGAGCTCAACGCGGGCGACCAGGTCGTCGATCAGCTCAAGGAGAACGATCAGCTGGGCTGGACCTTCGTCGATTCGGCGTCCGATGCCAAGGAGGGCGTCGAGAGCGGCGAGTACTATGCCGCTATCGTGATTCCCAAGAACTTCTCGGATAACCTGGTTTCGATGCTCGACGGCAACTACCATCAGCCCAAGCTCACGTACTACGTCAATGAGAAGAAGAGCGCCATTGCGCCCAAGGTTACCGATACCGGTGCAAACACCATCGAGGAGCAGATCAACTCGGAATTTGTCTCTACGGTAGGCAAGACTGTTGCCGGTATCGCCAAGGATGCCGGTGTCGATTTAAAGGACAAGGCAACCCAGACTCAGGACTCGCTGGCAAGTTCGGTGTCCGAGGCGTCCGACACCTTGGGCGAGGTGCGCGATTCGATTGGCGATATGAATGCCGCCATCGATAAGACGAGTGGCGCTATCGCCTCGGCTGATGCGGCACTTGCCGGCTTGCAAGGCCAGGCACCGTCGCTGACGCAGGCGATCTCCCAGAGCAACGACCTGCTGAGCGAAGCTCGCACCACGGCGGGCAACTCCATCACCTCGCTCTCCAAGGCGCTCTCGGAAGGCAGCCTTGCGCTCACCAAGACGTCGGCCTCTGCGAACGCTGCCATCGGCAAGCTGACGGGCGCGGTCACATCTACGACCACCCGTATCGACAACTCGCTCGAGTCTCTTCAAGCGACGATCGACCACAATAAGGCCGTTATCGGGCACTTGGAGATTCTCGCCAATGACACGTCGACAGGTTCCGAGGAAATTGACGCGCGCATTGTATCGACCATCGATTTGCTTCGAGAGCAGAATGAAAAGCTTCAGAGCATCAAGGACGGTCTGTCTGCGCAGTCGAGCGCCATGGCGAATGACGCCGCGGCTGTCTCGGGTGCCAGCGACGCTATCAATAACGCAATTCAGACCGGTGCGACCAACCTTGGCCAGGCCCAGACGGACCTGGGTCAAAACGCGCTGCCGAAGGCCTCGAGCGCGCTTGATTCCTTTGCCGCCGTTTCGGGCGACCTGACCGGTATCGTCTCGGGTATGACACCTACACTTGCAAATGCGCGCGGCACGTTGGCGCAGCTTAGCGCTACGCTCGGCCAGGCCAAGACCACGCTGTCCCAGACCGATTCCTCGCTTGCCAAGGTCCAGGACAAGCTTGCAACCGCCGCCAATGACATCGCGGCGCTGCAGACCTCCGAGTCCATGGGCGAGCTGGCCGATCTGATGGGCGTCGATGTCAATGACGTGGCAGATTTCATGGCGTCTCCGGTTGAGTTGACGTCCAAGTCAATCTATCCGGTCAAGAGCTTTGGCTCGGGCATCGCTCCCTTCTACACCAATCTGGCGCTTTGGGTGGGCGGCTATGTGCTCATCGCCATTTACAAGCTCGAGGTCGACCGTGAAGGTGTTGGCAGCTTTACGGCGCGCCAAGGCTACTTTGGCCGCTGGTTGCTCATGGTGATCCTGGGCGCGTTGCAGGCCATCATCGTTACGGTAGGCGATCTGGTGATTGGCGTGCAGCGCGTCAGCCCGCTGCTGTTCGTGCTGGGCGGCATCGCCATTTCGTTCACCTACGTCAATATCATCTATGCGCTGTCCACCACGTTTAAGCATATCGGCAAGGCTAACGGCGTCATTCTCGTCATCGTGCAGATCCCGGGTTCGTCGGGCATGTACCCCATCGAGATGATGCCCGGCTTCTTCCAGTGGCTGCACCCGCTGCTGCCCTTTACCTACGGCATCAATCTGCTGCGCGAGACGGTCGGCGGCATGTATTCGTTCAACTACCTGTTTAACCTGTGCATTCTGGGCGTGTTCTTGATCGTGGCGCTCTTTATCGGCCTGCAGCTGCGTCCGCTGCTGCTCAACCTTAACCTGCTCTTTGATAAACAGCTCTCCACGACCGGTATGATGATTTGCGAGTCCAACGACCTGCCGCGCCAGCGCTACTCGCTGCGCACGGCCATGCGCGTCATGCTCGATTCCGATTCGTACCGTCGCGAACTGCTCGATCATGCGGTCGCCTTTGAACATCGCTACCCGTACTACATCAAGGGCGGTTTTGCCGCCGTGGTGGGCGTTCAGGTCCTGCTCTTTGTCCTGTCGACGGTTCTCGATATCGACAATAACGGCAAGATCATCCTGCTTGTCATTTGGATCATCTCGGTTATTGCCATCTGCGGCTGGCTTATCAATATCGAATATATCCGAGCGAGCCTCAATACCCAGATGCGCATCTCGGCGCTTTCGGATGAGGACCTGCGTCGCGAGATGCGCGAACACACGGCCGCCATTCCTGCCGCCCGCCACATGTTTGGCCTCAACGCCAGCGAGCGTGGTGCCAAGGGCGGCGATCAGTCCACGGGCCGCTTGCCGCATATCGGCTCGCACCATAAATCTCAGGGCAGCGACAGCACAGCCACAAATGATGGAGATACCACCGCGCTTGGCAAGCACTCCAAAGGAGGTGAGGCATAAATGAAGAACATCCTGCATCTGTTTAAGCGCGATGTCCAAAACGTGTCTCGCTCCGTGATCGGCTTGGTTGTCGTGATGGGCCTCATTATCGTACCGTGTCTGTACGCGTGGTTTAACATCGCCGGCAGCTGGGATCCGTACGGCAACACCGGCAATCTTAAGATCGCCGTGGTCAACACCGATGAGGGTTACGAGAGCGATTTGATCCCCGTCGAGGTTAACGTGGGCGAAAACGTGACCGCCACCCTACGCGGCAACGAGAGCTTCGATTGGGTTGTGCTCAACAATCGCGAAAAGGCTATCGAGGGCGTTAAGTCGGGCGCGTACTATGCTGCCGTCGTTATCCCCAAAACGTTTAGCGCTGACATGATGACGCTTTTCTCGACCGACGTGAAGCATGCCGATATCGAGTTCTACGAGAATCAGAAGGCCAACGCCATTGCGCAGATCGTGACCGAGAAGGGTTCGAGCGCCGTCCAGAGCCAGGTTAACAAAACTTTTACCGAGACCATTACGACGATCGGTCTTAAGACGGTGTCCAGCCTGCTCGATTACATGAGCACCGACCAGGTGGGTAACTTTATCGCCAACCTGTCCTCGACGCTCGGCGATTCGATTGAGGACCTGCGAGACGTTCGGGCAAATGCTTCGTCGCTGGCGGGCATTTTGAGCTCCACGTCCGATTCGCTGACGTCGGCGAGCGGCATGCTCAAGCAGACGGGCACGGTCGATGAGTCAACGAAGCAGCTGATGGAGCATGTCAAGAGCGGTATTAGCGATTCCAAGGAAGCGCTGAAGGACGCCAACGACGCCATCAATGCCGCGATTGACGGAAGCGCTGGCTCGTTTGACAACGTGTCCGCCGAGCTTGCGAAGGCATTTGATGCCGCGAATCAACATGTCGACCTTACAGTGTCCCAGCTCAACGATGCCGCGGCGGCGCTCAACACGCGTGCCGACGATATCGACGCCACGGCCGACCAGCTCCGCAGCTTTGCCGATCAGGTGACTGACGAAAAACTCCAGGACAGCCTCAAGTCTGTGGCAACATCGCTGAGCAGGATTGCTGTGGAGTATCGCAACAACGCCAAGGACTTGACGGCCACCGCGAAGTCTCTCTCTGACAGCATGGCAGAGGTTAATAAGTCGCGTGCCGAGGTCGATCAGGCAATCGCGGATGCCAAGGCTGGTATCTCGGGCGCCAAGACTGACTACGACTCTACGTTTTCGGCCAAGGCAAAGGAGCTCAAGAAGACCATCTCGGGCGTTTTGGATTCGCTGAACGGTATTTCGAACGATCTGGATAGTGCTGTTGCTGGCCTGACCGACGCATCCGGTTCGCTGGCAAAGGGTCTCTCCAAGGCTGCAAAGCTGGTCAACAAGGCTTCTGATCAGCTGGGCGAGGCGTCGGACAAGATCAGTGCGTTTAAGGACGAGCTCGACGGCGCCTTGATGTCGGATGACCTCGCTACGATCAAGACGATGATCGGCAATGATCCCGAGGGTCTGGCCGTGTCGCTTTCCGGCCCCGTCGCGCTCGATCGCAAGCCGCCATGGCACCGTTCTACACGATTCTGTCGCTCTGGGTGGGCTCGATTGTGCTGGCGGCCATGATGAAGGTCTCGGTTGACGATGAGCTTATCAACGAGCTCATCCCCGTGCGCCTGCACGAGATCTACCTGGGCCGCTACCTGTTCTTTGGCGGTCTGGCCCTGCTGCAGGCAACGCTCGTGTGTGCGGGCGACATCCTGTTCTTTGGCATCCAGTGCGACGACCCGCTGCAGTTTGTGCTGGCGGGCTGGGTCGCGAGTCTCGTGTTCTCCAATATCGTCTACACGCTTACGGTTTCGTTTGGCGATATCGGCAAGGCGCTCGCCGTCGTGCTGCTGGTCATGCAGGTCGGCGGTTCGGGCGGCACGTTCCCCATCGAGATGACCGGCCCCGTGTTCCAGGCGATCTATCCGTTCCTGCCGTTCACCCACGGCATCAACGCCATGCATGCCGCCATGGCCGGTGCGTACCACATGGAGTACTGGATTGAGCTAGGCATTCTGGCGAGCTATCTGATTCCGTCGCTGGCACTGGGCGTCGTCTTCCGCCGCCCGGTCATCAAAGCCAACGACTGGATCATCGAAAAACTGGAGTCAACCAAATTGATTTAGTTCAGCAACGTAAACGCCGTCGGAACATCGAGATCTTCCAACCCGATGCTTTAGCGTAGTGAATTGCACGGGCTGCTTGGTTGTTGCTACAGTAGCGGGGCGTGCCGGGGGTCCGGTGCGCCCTGCTTTTATTTGACCATGAGGCGGCACGCAGCCATGCGCGTGCGGACACCACGCCCAGATTGAGCGCGAGGATGCCCTATGGCCCAGCATGCCACTGACAATATCGAAATGATGCCCGATAGCCCTGTTGCTCGCGAGGACCTGGGCGCGGGCGGCACCTCCCGCGGCGCCGGCGCTCGCTCGCCGCTGTTCTGGAAAGTCCTGCTGCTTTCGGTGGCAGTCGTCTGGGGCTACTCCTTTACGACCATGAAGGACGCGCTCGACACCATTCCGGTGTTCGAACTGCTCTACGTGCGCTTTCTGCCTGCGGCGTTGGTCATGTTTTTCATCTTCCACAAGCGCATCATCGCGCACCTCAACGCCCGCAACCTTATCGTCGGACTTGGCATGGGCGCACTTATGTGGGCCGCCTACGCCCTGCAGACAGTCGGTCTGGCGCACACCACGGCGGGCAAGAATGCTTTTTTGACGGGCACGTATTGCATCGTTGTGCCGTTCGCGAGCTATTTTCTGAGCGGCGAAAAACTCACCCGCTATAACCTGGGCGCGGCGCTGCTGTGCTTGGCGGGCATTGGCTTGGTGGCGCTCGATAGCGTTGAATTCAACATCGGTGATGTCATTACGCTGGCGGGTGCGGTCTTTTTCGCCATCCAGATGGCGGTGACTGCCAAGTACGGTCGCAAAATGGACATCAACGTCATCACGTTTTGGATGTTTGTGGGCAACGGCGTGCTGAGCCTGGCAACGTCGCTGCTATTCGAGACCCAAGCGCCTCTGTCCGTGTGGACGCCGAGCTTTATCAGCGCGATGGTGTTTCTCTCGGTTGGTTGCACATGCGCGGCTCTGCTCATCCAAAACGTCGGCTTGGCGCATGTCTCGGCCTCGACGGGCTCACTGCTCCTTTCGATGGAGTCGCCTTCGGGCGTGCTGTTCTCGGTGCTGCTGATGGGGGAGGCGCTCACCTCGCGCCTGCTCGCCGGCTTCGCGCTCATCTTTCTTTCGATTATCTTGAGCGAGACGCATTTCGATTTCTTGCGCCGAAAATCACACCCGCAATTGTAAACAACTTGTTGCGCCGCCCTCCCAGGGCGGCATTTTTATGTCATGCCCTTACAGTTGTACCTTGCACTTTACGCTATCAAAGTGCGTGCTGCAAAAACGTTACTGGAGGGCTTCTATGGCATCAGCTCTGTCCGATTTTCAACCGCAACCAGCGCCCCAGGCCACCGCGGCGGCGCAGGCCGCTATCGGTGACGGTCTTGTCGCAGAAGCTCAGGCTTTTGCAGACGAGCTCGCTGCATGGCGACACGATCTACACCAGATGCCCGAGCTGGGTAACAATCTTCCGCAGACGTCTGCCTATATCCAGGCACGTCTGGACGAGATGGACATCCCCCATACCACGCTAGTCGACGGTTCCTGCGTCGTTGGCCTGATCGGTGCCGGTGCGGCCGCTCAGGGCAATGGCACGTGCAAGGACGAGCAGGCCGGAACGGTCGTCATGCTCCGAGGCGATATGGATGCCCTTCCCGTTGTCGAGGAATCCGGCGAGCCCTTTGCATCCACCAATGGCTGCATGCATGCTTGCGGTCACGATATGCACGCGACGGCCCTGCTTGGTGCGGCGCGCCTGCTCAAGGCCCGCGAGGCCGAGCTTGTGGAGGCCAACGCTACCGTCAAGTTGCTGTTCCAGCCGGGCGAGGAGACCTTTGAGGGAGCACGCGCTGCCATCGCCGACGGCTTGCTCGAGAACCCGCGCCCTCAGGCGGCCTTTGCCATGCATGTCAACAGCCAGTCGCCGCTTGGCCTGGTGCTCTACGGCAGCCCGGCGCTCTCGGGTGTGTACGGTTTCCGCATCACGCTCCAGGGCAAGGGCGGCCACGGTTCCAGCCCCGAGATCTGCATCGACCCCATCACGGCCGGCGTCCACGTGCACCTGGCGCTCCAGGAGCTTATCTCCCGCGAGGTGCCGGCGGCCAAGGAAGTCGCACTTACCGTTGGTAAGTTCGCCGGCGGCTTGGCGGCCAACGTCATCCCCGACACCTGCGTGCTCGAGGGAACGCTGCGCGGCTTTGATGTTGAGCTCATGGCTCACCTAAAGACCCGCATCGCGGAGGTCGTTAACGGCGTTGCTACGACCTATCGTACGCCGGCGACCATCGAGACGCTTTCGGATGTTCCGCCGCTTGTACTCGACAGCGATATGACTCAGGCGTCGCTTGGCTACGTGGGCGCAGTGCTGCCCAAGACGGCTTTCTTGCCGCTTTTCCATGCCATGGCGAGTGAGGACTTCGCGCTTATCTCGAGCAAGATCCCAAGTGCGTACTTTACCGTGGGCGCGGCCGTAACCGACACGGACGAACACTTTGCCCAGCACCATCCCAAGGCACGTTTTAACGATGCCGAGCTGCCGCTCGGTGCCGCGGCCTATACCGCCGTCGCTTTGGGCTATATCGCCGACCACCGGTAGCACCCAACCTTGCCTTTCAAGCCTGCGGGCATGGCCGACCTGGGTAAGGTCACGGGCACCATCACCTCGCTTGAGATGGTCGGCGGCACCGTAGGCGCCATTGTCTCGGGTGTGTTGTTCGATGTCACGGGCTCCTTTGCG
>CABQNF010000043.1 GCA_902465465.1 uncultured Collinsella sp.
AGCCCGAAGACCTACTTGAGCGCCTTCGCGCCGGCCTCGTCTACCGTCCCGCACAAGCCGACCGAGCGCAACAGCATTTTTTTACCGTCGAGAACCTCACCGCACTCCGAGAAATCGCGCTGCGCCGCTGCGCCGATCGCACCGGTCACCTCACAGACGCCGCACGCGTGCTGGGAAACCGTGACTACTACACCAGGGAGCGTATCTTAGTCTGTGTCTCCCCGGCGCCGACCAATCCCCGCATCGTCCGTGCCGCCGCACGCATGGCGAAAGCGTTTCGCAGCGAGCTCGTCGCCCTGTTCGTAGAGAGCCCGCGCACGCAAGCCATGAGCGATGATGAGCGCGCCAAGCTTGCAGCCAATATCGCCCTAGCCGGGCAGCTCGGAGCACATATGGAAACCGTCTATGGCGACGACATCGCGTTTCAGATCTCCGAGTTCGCGCGCCTGTCGGGTATTTCGAAGATCGTCATGGGGCGCACAGGCGAGCGCAGCAGCGTCCGTCAGGCCCTCTTCGGCCGCAAATCTCTCGTAGAACAGCTCATAACATTCGCTCCGAACCTCGACATTTACATCATTCCAGAACAGTCGACTCCGCCCTCCCGACCCAAAGGACGCCGCCATGCGCTCGCCCTGCAGCCGCCCAGCAGCCGAAACGTGCTTCGCACGCTGGCTCTCTCTCTTGCCGCCACGGCGATCGGCACGGCTTTCCGCCATCTGGGATTTGCCGATTCCAGCATCATATCCCTCTATATCTTCACGGCCCTGCTGACCGCCGTCACCACGACGGGGCGTATCTGCACGATCGTATCGAGCGTGCTCTCTGTAGTGCTTTACAACTTCTGCTTCGTCACGCCTCTGTTTTCGCTCGCCAGCTACGACCGAAGCTATCTGGTCACGTTCGGCATCATGTTCGCCACCGCTATGGTCGCCGGCGAGTTAACTGCGCGCATCGCCGACAACGCCCGTACATCCGCCGAGAACGCATTCAAAACGCGCGTACTCCTCGAAACGAACCAGCTCTTGCAGCAAGCCCATAGCGCGGAGGAGTGCGCCCGCGTCGCCATGAACCAACTCGTCAAACTGCTAAAACTCGACGTGGTCTTCTACCCCGCCGAACACGGCACGCTCGGCAAGGCGCTCTATGAGTCCGCTGGCACCGAAAACCGATCCGCGTCGCTGCTCACCGACTACGAGCGCGCCGTTGCAACCTGGACCTACACCAACAACAAGCGCGCGGGCGCAAGCACGCGAACCCTGCCTGAGGCGCGCTGTCTCTACCTCGCGGTTCGCACCGGCGACAAGGTATTCGGTGTCATCGGCATCGCCCTGGAGGGGCGCGAGATCGAAGCCTTCGAGCATTCGATCGTCCTATCTATCGTAGGTGAATGCGCCTTGGCGCTCGAAAGCGACCGGGCGGCGCAAGAGCGCGAAGAGGCTGCGGTCTTGGCGAAAAACGAGCAGCTGCGCGCCAACCTTTTGCGCTCCATCGGCCACGATTTGAGGACACCCCTCACGGCTATATCCGGATCTGCGGCAATCCTTCGGAAGAGCGACGAGAAGCTCAGCCTCGAACAACGCTGCGATCTTGCCGATGCCATCTACGACGACTCCCTCTGGCTTATCGATACCGTGGAAAACCTCCTCGCCATCACACGCGTCGAGGACGGCACCATTCGCCTCAACTTAACATCCGAGCTCATCGACGAGGTCATCGAGGCCGCCCTCAGCCATGTCGCCCAAGCATCGCATGGACGTGCCGTCACCATCGAGCACACTGACGACATCCTGCTGGTACGCATCGACGTCCATCTCATCATGCAGGTGCTTACGAATCTCATCATGAACGCCTTCAAATACACGCCCGAGGACTCGACTGTCACCATCAGCGCACGTCGCGAGGGTGCGTTCGTCGTGGTGGACGTCGCAGACGATGGGCCGGGTGTGGCAGACTGCGACAAACCTCATATCTTTGAGCGCTTCTTCACCTCAAGCAATACGCGGCCCGTGGATTCGCGTCGAAGCATCGGCCTTGGGCTGTCGCTCTGCCGCTCCATCGTGGAGGCGCATGGCGGCGTCATCGAAGTTCGCGACAACCACCCCCATGGGGCCGTCTTCCGTTTTACCCTGCCTGCCGAGGAGATCGAGATTCATGAATAATGCCGCTAAGCCACGCGTCCTCTTGGTCGAAGATGACCTGACCGTTCAAAACCTCGTTTCGACCGCGCTTGACCTTCACGGCTATGTCGTGAGCAAGGTTTGCAACGGCCAGGCCGCCATCATGGATGCGGTGTCGCACGGCCCCAGCCTCATCATGCTCGACCTCGGCCTTCCCGACATTGACGGTATCGAGGTCATCACGAAGATCCGAAGTTGGTCGGCAGTCCCCATTATCGTCATTTCGGCGCGCACCGAAGATTCCGACAAGATTGCAGCACTTGACGCAGGGGCAGACGACTACCTCACCAAGCCCTTTTCTGTGGATGAGTTGCTCGCGCGCGTCCGTGCGAATTTGAGGCGCTCCTCGATGGCGTCGAGCGAGTCGACAGAAGCGAGCACGTTCGACAACGGTCCGCTGCATATCGACTACGCCGCGGGATACGCTACGAAAGACGGACGCGAGCTCTCGCTCACCCCAACCGAGTACAAATTGCTCGTCCTTCTGGCGAAAAACGTCGACAAGGTGCTCACCCACACCTTCATCACCCGCGAGATATGGGGCACGAGCTGGGACAGCGATCTGGCGAGCCTGCGCGTGTTCATGCGCACCCTGCGCAAGAAGATCGAGGCAGACCCCTCTCACCCCAAGATGATTCAGACGCACATGGGTGTCGGGTACCGCATGCAGCGTCTCTAGCCCGCCCAACAAAAAGTTGCGGTGGAATACGGAGTAGATAAGGCCTTTGACAGCCAAAACAGTCCGTATTTCACCGCAACTAATGGATGGGATGTGTTAGAGACCCAAATAGGCAGTCATGCCTTCGACGGCGAGCTTGGCGCCTGCCACGGCATGAACCACGGTGAGCGGGCCGTTAACCACGTCGCCGGCGGCAAAGACGCCAGGCACGGTGGTCATACCGCATTCATCGACCGAAAGAAGGCCGCGATGGTCGGTCTCCAGACCGCCCGTCGTAAGCACAAGCTTGTCCTTGGGCACCTGCGAAGCCGCGATCACAACTGTGTCGGCGGACACATGGTCGAGCTCTTCCTCATAGCCCACCACGTTGTTGTCCTCGTCAAAGATAGCCGTCTCGAACACCGGACCGTTATCGTCGATGGCGCAGATCGCCTTGCCGCACACAATCTCGGCACCGTCAAGCTCGGTCAGCTCCACCTCGTCATCGATGGCCGAGATATGGCGCGATCGAGCATACACGGTGACCTTACGAGCACCCGAGCGCAGCGCCGTGCGGGCCACATCCATGGCCACGTTACCGGCACCGATGACCGCCACATTCTGTCCGATCGCCACACTCGCGGGATCGACCAGGTAATCGATACCAAACAGCACGTTGCCGCGCGACTCGCCGGGAATACCCAGTTTGCGAGCTCGCCAGGTACCGGTACCGACAAAGACCGCGTCGTAGCCGTCACGTAGCAGGTCATCGATGTGCAGTGCGCCGCCGATGGTGGTCGAGGGGCGCACGCGCACGCCAAGCGAGCACATCACGTGACGGTACTTTTGTACGAGCGCACGGGGCAGGCGGAACTCGGGGATACCGTATTCCAGCACACCGCCGATCTCGGGGCGCTGTTCAAATACCGTGACGGCACAGCCCAGCTGGGCCATCTTAATGGCCACGGTAATACCGGCGGGACCGGAACCGACCACAGCAACCTGTTTGCCGCACGACGGCGCAGACGTCCACTCCTTACGATCCAAATACGCTGTCGAGATATAGTTCTCGATGCTCGAGAAATGTACGGGTGTGCCCTTGCGGCCCTGGATGCAAGCACCCTCGCACTGGCCCGAATGGTTGCACACCATGGAGCAGACCGCGCTCATGGGATTGTTCTGGAACAGCAGCTCGCCCGCCTCTTCTAGACGACGCTGTTTGAACAGGTCGATGACCTGCGGAATAGGCGTCTGAACCGGGCAGCCCTTAATCTGACAGAACGCCCTTTTACAACCTAGGCAACGATTCGCCTCTTCGACAATGTGGATAGCCACGCAACTCCCCTTTTTAATGCAATCCAATGGGGCGACGATAAAGACCCTTCACCGCCGCCCCATACAGGTAATCTCAATCTGCCGACACGGCAAAAGCCAATGCTATAACTCGCGATGCGAAGCCCCGCAGCGAGCGGACATGTGCTCGAGTGTCGCCAGGCAGTCAGCCGCCGTCGCTGGCACGCTGTTCTCGACCACGCAGGGAATCCCAGGGCAGGCGGCGGCAGCCCAGGCCACCACGGGCTCAAAGTCATAGCGCCCCGTCTCGCCCACGCCGTGACACACCAGGCGCGAACCCGTACCGTCGCACCAACCGGCTTTGTCCTCGTTGTCGACGACTTCAAAATCCTTGGCGTGCAGCACGCGAATCTTGCTGCCGCATAAGTAGAGCATGCGCGCTGTGATTTCCTGCGCTTCGTCAACGACACTGGGGTGCAGCAGCGACACCGGGTCGTAGATCACGCCGAGCGACGGGCTCGAGACGCGCTCCAGCACCTCACGGCAGCGATCCGGCGTGTTAACCGTCTCGTTCCAACCGGGCTCGATCAGTATTTGCCCGCCCACGGCCTCGGCCCGATCGCAGACGTGTGCAAGTCCGTCTGCAAACGCATCGAGCGCCTCGTCGGTCATGCGGTCGTCCGCGACGCGGTTCTGCGCATTGGGGCGACCGGTCTCGGTGCCAACCGGGCATCCGCCGAGCATCTGGGCAAAGTTCAAGCACGCCTCGTACTCGGCAAAGTTATCCATGAGTTGTTGGCGATCGGGCGTCGCCAGATTCTTATAACAGCCGAGCACGGCGACCGAAACGCCTGCCTCGTCGAGCACCGCACGCAAATGGTCGGCAAGCTCGCGGGTCAGGCCGCCTCGATCGATCCCCATCGATGCGTAGAGCACCTTGCTCGGCAGCTGAATGCACGAAAAGCCCAGCTCTCCCGCCATGCGAATGCGTTCCTCGACAGTCCCCTGCGGAAGGTCGTGCAAACGTACACCCGGAGTAATAGCCCCCACGTTATTCACATCCCTTATGAGCGTTGATGCCCGGGGTGTATCCGCCAAACGGGTCCTCGATGGAGCACACGCCCGAGGGGGCGAGCGGATCGCGTTTACCGGCCAGCTTGTCGTGATGCATGGTCTCGATATAGGCAAGCACCAGCGGCGCCACACCCTTTGCATCATTTTTGACCACGGGCTCGCTCATGTAGTAATCAAACGTGCCCTCGCGGTGCGCGGTGTTGCCCAGGCCCGCGACCAGGCAGATGTTGTCGAGCGCCAGCTGCCCGTCATACTCGGACAGGCAGGTCTCGCAGATGCCGTCGAAGGCGCGACGGCCGTACTGGTAGTAACGCTCGCCCAGCACGCCCAGACGCACGCCCTTCATGATGGCATTGGCAAAGATGGCGCTGCCCGACTCCTCCAGGTAGTTGGGGGCGATATTGGGCAGGTTGATGACCTGGTGCCACATGCCGGTCTTCTCGTCCTGATACGGCAGCATGGCGTCGATCAGATCGTGGAACATCTTGCGGATCTCGTCCTTCTCGGCTGACATCGAAGGCGGCATAAGCTCCCAGGTGTCGATGAGCGCCATGGCAAACCAGCCCTCGGCGCGCAGCCAGAAGTTAGCCGAAAGACCGGTGACCGGGTCGCACCAGAACTGTTTGCGGCTCGCGTCGTAAGCGTGATAGTACAGACCGTTGAGGGGGTTGCGCATCAGGTCATGCACGACCTGGAACATATGGAAGCTGTCCGAGCAGGCACGACGGTTGTGGAAGCTCAGCTCGTACTGCATGTAGAACGGCTGTGCCATGTACATGCCATCGAGCCAAATCTGGTTGGGATAGACGGCCTTGTGCCAAAACACGCCCTCTTTGGTGCGCGGCTGGGTCTCGAGCTGGCGGTAGATGGTGTCCATGGCGGCACGGTACTTGGGCTTGCCCACCAGGTCATAGAGCTTGTAGAGGGTCTTGCCCGCATTGACGTTATCGAGGTTGTACTCCTGCGGGTTGTAATGCTTGATGGTACCGTCGTCCTGGACAAAGAAATCGATGTAGTCATCGGCGAACGTCAGGTAGCGCTGCTCACCCGTAATCTCGTACAGCTCGATGAGCGCCTTGATCATGCAGCCGTCGATATAGTTCCAGGTGTTCTCCTTGCCGGCGCGAATCTTTTCGATATTCCAAGCCGGCGCCTGCGGCGTAGAGGTTTCGATCAACTGCTCGATATAACGGTCCAGGATTTGATTGCAACCCATTGCTGTCCCCTCTGACATAAACGATAGGTGAACGTTACCCCTAGTGTAACGCGAACGAGGAATATAGGGTGAACGTTAACCCTATATTCCTCGCGAACGGCAGACTTTTAGCGGCAAACGGCGGTGAGACCCGCGGCGATGCGATGCGCCAGGCGCTCATAGCCGGCAGGACTGTAATGCAGACCGTCCGGCATATAGAGCTCGCGGTGCTCCGGCAAAAACGGGCTGATACCGCTTTGCGCATACAGGTCAATCACCGGCACGGAGTAGCGGTCGCAGACCTCGAGCATCGCTCGCACGTAGGCGACCTGCGTCAACCCCAGGTGGTTGAGCTCGTCGCTTGCCGGGATATCCTTCTCGTGCTTGCCGCTCGTCTTGCACGGCGTCATAAACACGAGCCTTGCCTGAGGTGAGCGCGCCGTGATGGTACGGATCAGGTAATCGAGTGCACCATAGAACTCGTGCACGTCCGTGCTGCCCAGCTCTCCAAGCGGCACGTTGCGGCTAAAGTCGTTGACGCCGCCAAAGACAACATAGACATCGGCCGCATCGTCGATACCGTCAAGGCGCTCGACAAACGAATCGGTACGGTCGGCCTTGATGGCGATACGCGAACCCTTGATGCCAAAGTTCTCGACGACCGCGCCTCCCAGCAACGCGCCCAAATGCGAGGTCCACGAGATGTCGTTGCCTCCCCCACCGCAGCCGTTGTCGCCCCAGGTCGTTGAGTCGCCAAAGCAGCAAATGGTCGATTCACTCAAACTCTTCGTTTCCATAATCTTCTCCTCATCCGCCCATCGGCAGTCATACAGGAACGTACCGTTTATTCGCAGCATGCCGAGGGGCTATGCACGGGCGCATTCCGCAACGTGCGAATCGAGCCATTCGATATCCTCGACAAGATGTGCCACGCCCAGATGGTGTTCACCCGTACACACCTCGTGCCGCAGGCCATCTCTGCGACCCAGCAACTTGTAGGCATCGCGCACGATCTCGAGCTGCTCGTCAACATTTTTCAGCCCGCGCGAACCGTTCAGATGATCCTCTTCGCAGCTTTGCACTAACAACGGGCGCGGCGCAATAAGCGAGGCAATATCGCCCATGTCGAGCAAGCGCCAAAGTCCGGGTGTGTAGTTGCAGCTGCAATTGCCATTGAGATGCAGCAGCGAATCGTCGACACCGTACAGATAGCCCGAGACAAACGCCTTGCGCACACGCGGGTCGAGTGCGGCCAGGTACAACGTCATGTAGCCGCCACCCGAAAAACCAAAGCAACCCAGGTCATCCATGGCAATGTCGCCGCGCGCCTCCAAGTAATCGATCAAGCGCATGTTATCCCAGGCGTTGAGGCCCGCAACGGTAAGTCCCAGCGGCTCGGCCATGCGCGCCTGGTTTAGGCACGTGCCGCGCAGAAAGCTGTTCTCGTCATCGCCCTGACCCT
>CABQNF010000044.1 GCA_902465465.1 uncultured Collinsella sp.
GATTGAGATCCGTGCTGCCAAACCCGCTCAGGTCTTTGAGCAGGTGCTGGCGCAACTGTGCGATGTGGTCTTTGAAAAGGCCGACTATATCGGCGCGCCGGTCACGAGCGATTCCGATATTCGCTCCACTCTGGCTGGCAACGTTCAAGTGGGGCTCGCTGGCATGGATGCAGGTAACACGCGTGCGCTCAAAGAGGTCGAGGACTACCTCAAAGTGCAGCACCAGCGCCACCTGGATACCGCTATGGGCGATATCCAGCGCCAGTACCAGCAAAGGCCCTTTGGCTGGCGCGAGGTCGACATCGCAAATGTGGTGGCGCAGCTTGTGGTGGAGCAGCGCGCGCAGGTGCTGTTTGGCGGTCAGACGGTTCAAGCTAACGACAGCCGCATGGTGGCGCTCCTGCGCAAGGATGCCGATAAGGCTCAGGTGCGCTTGCGCATGCGCATGAGCGACAGGTTGCTGCGCGCCACGGGCGAACTCATGTGTGACCTGTTTGATCTCAAGACCGTGCCCTCCAACGAGGATAGGCTCGTGGTCGAGCTCAAGGAGCGCCTTGAGGACTTGCGCGAGTCGTGCCTCGCCATAGCACGCGACTGCTATACGGGTATCAAACCGCTCTATCCGTGTCCTGGCGAGAGCGAGTGCGAGAAGATGCGCTCGGAGGTCGCCGACGTCCTTAAGGACCAGAACGAGTCCGAGGCGTTTTTGACCACGTTCACCAAGCATGAGAACCGTTTGCTCGATGCCAAGGAAGACTTCGACAAGGTGGTTGAGTTCTTCGAGTCCAACCAACGAACAGCGTTTGACCACGCCAAGGATTTCTTGAGCCGCACCGAGGGTATTGAGTATGCCTCTGATGACATTCCCAGCGCGGTGGAGAACGTGGCAAAGGTGCGCGAGATCCTCAAAGATCCCAAGCCCTACGGCCGCATTAAAGACCTGCAACCGCTTATGGATCCCGTCGAGGACGGCATGAAGAAGCTGCTGGGCATTCGCCGCAATGAGTTTTTGCATCGCATCGAGAGCGATCTGCAAGACTTGCAGGCGCAGGCTGAGAGCCAAAAGGGCTTTGTCAAACAGGCCAAGGATGCCATAGCGGACGCCGGTGCCAAATACGAGTCATTCAAAAACCGTGCCCACAGTGCTCAAAGCCTTAATGAGCTGAGCGTTGCCGCGACTAACTGGGGCAATTGGCTCAGCGCGGCAACCAACGGGATGTACGACGCCGTGGATGAGGCCCGCATGCGTATGGACAACGAGCGCCGCACCACCGAGGTCACGAGTACGGGTGAGGTGGTCAAGAAGATCTCCAACAAGGGCGCTGCGTCGTCAGCGCCTGTGCCTGCGCCTGTGCCCCAGCGCAAGATCAAGGCCGTGCGCCGCGCCGATCTGGTCAAGCCGAGCCGCCTCTTGTCCGCAGAGGACGTGGAGCGCTATGTGGACGACCTGCGCTCCCGCCTTATGCAGGCGCTCGCTGCAAACGACGAAATCCGTATCAACTAACCCGCGGAGCCACCGGTGCCAAAGCGCGCACCGGTGGCTTATGGCGTTTAGAAAGGCTCATCAACCATGAACGATTCTGCTCTTAAGAGCTTCTGCACCTGGGCCCGTACGGAGCTCATCAAAGGCGTGGAGGCGCAGATGGTGCGCTACGGCATCACCGAACCTGCGCCCGCGCCCGTTGGGTCCGAGACCGTCAGCGGCCTGCCCCTAAGTCCGGCTGAGATTGAGCAACGCGACGAACTGCTGCGTATGCAGGCAGAGGTGGGTCACGAGGCGCTGCGCGACCGTGCGGCCTACACCTGGTTCAACCGCATCGTGGCCATTCGCTTTATGGATGCACGCGGATGGCTTCCCAGCCGTATGCGCATGCTAAGTCGTGCGGACGGCAGCCATGGCAGCGAGGCCGTGGAGAACGCACTGGACGTGGAGATAGCGACGGCCGATACCAATCGCATAGCCGAGCTCAAGATGGCGGGCTTGGATGAACCGTTGTGGCGCTACCTGTTTGTTGCTCAGTGCGAGGAGCTTGCCGATTGCCTGCCGGGCGTCTTTGAACGCGTGGGTGGAGCCATGGAACTGCTGCTGCCCCAGGGCCTCATGATGGCTGACAGTGTAGTGGGCAAGCTCAACGCCGTCCTCACTGACGAGCGCTGGCGAAAGGGCGTGACCGTTCTGGGCTGGATGTATCAGTACTACAACGCTGACGTTAAAGACGAGTTCTTCAAGTCAAAGCGCAAGGCAGCGGCGGCGGACATCGCGCCCGCCACGCAGCTCTTCACCCCCGAGTGGATCGTTCGCTATATGGTCGAGAACTCGCTCGGCCGTCTGTGGATGCTCAACAATCCGGGGAGTTCGCTACGCGAGCGCATGGAGTATTACATCGAGCCCGATGCTGAGCACGAGGACTTCATCCGCATTTCGAGTCCCGAGGAGATAACCCTCTGCGACCCCGCATGCGGCTCGGGCCATATCTTGGTCTATGCGTTTGAGCTGCTCTTCCATATGTACGAGGAGCGCGGCTATCGTGAGCGCGAGATTCCCGAGCTCATTCTTACTAAAAACCTTGCAGGTATGGAAATCGATTCCCGCGCGGCACAGATCGCGGAGCTGGCGCTTGCCATGTGCGCCCGCGAGCACGACCGTCGCTTCTTTAGGCGCGCCGTGCGCGCCGACGTTACCGTGCTCTCGAGCATTCCGCTGGGGGATGATGAGCTGCCGGGTAACAAGAAGCTTGCCGAGGAGCTGAGTCATTTGGGCGAGATCGGTTCGCTGCTCAATCCTTCAGAGGACGAGATCGACGAGCTCAAGGCTGCCGCCGCGAGTTGTTCCGATGACCTTTTTGCCGCTACGGCCAAAACTAAGCTCGAAAGCGCTGCCGCCATCTGCGAGAAGCTGTCCCGTCGTTTTACCTGCACCGTTGCGAATCCTCCGTATATGGGCAGCAGTAGCTTTAACCCCTTCATGAGCAAGTGGGTCAAGAAGAACTACCCCGACGTGAAGAGCGACCTGTGCACGTGCTTTATCGAGCGCGGGTTCAGCCTTGCCAAGGACCGCGGCTACGCGGCCATGGTCACCATGCAGAGCTGGATGTTCCTGGGCAGCTTCGAGAAGATGCGCTCTTCGATCATCGAGGGCAAGACGATTGTCTCGATGGCTCATCTCGGCCCCCGCGCATTTGACGCCATCGGCGGCGAGGTCGTCAACGTAACCGCCGATGTCATTTACAACGGCCGCGCGGCATATGAGGGCGCTTACGTGCGCCTCGTCGACATCAACGGTAGCGAGGCGAAGCGCCTTAAGCTGCTTGAGGCCATCCAAAACCCCGACTGCGGCTGGTTCTACCGCCGCAACGCCGACACCTTCAAGCAGATCCCCGGCACCCCCATAGCCTACTGGGCCAGCGATAGATTTATCAATTTATTTTCTGATTTAATCACTCGCTATTCGGTTGCAAACGAAGGTATTAAAACTGGTGATAATGATCGCTTTTTGAAGTACTGGTTTGAGGTATCCGAATGTCAAACGAATATCAGAAAAAAGAGATTGTCAGCGAAATGGCATATTACTGCAAAGGCTGGCGAAAGCCGTAAATGGTATGGATCCCACTATGTTGTCACCAATTTTGCCAACAATGGCGCAGAAATGATTGCCACAGGACATGCATCAATAACTGGCATTTCGAAGTTATATAAACCTGCAATTACTTGGAATCGAATCGGGTCGGGCAGACTGTCGTTTAGGTATCTCCCAGCTTGCTCTTCTTGCGTTTCTTAATTCTTCAATTGTGGCGCTTGAGCTTGAGATGCTTAACCCGTCAACCAGCTTTCCCCCTGGAACTATAAATTCTATTGGTTGCGGGGATGCGGATATCAATCGCGGTGATGTCAAAGAGATTTGTAGTGCTGCAATTAGTCAAGCGATGCTTGACTGGGATTCGTTCGAAACCTCCTGGGATTTTAAGCGACATCCTCTGTTGTAATTGTGCATAGAAAGACGAACCGATGATTACATATTTCGATTTCCCGCCTTTTGTGGTTGGTTTTGCTCTTACCGGCCTCAAAATTGACTGGCTGCAATTCGCCTATGACCTTTTAATGCTTGCTGCTTCAAGTTATATCGTTTATAAAATCACGCACAATTCTGATACTCAAAAAGAGATTCGAAAAAATTTTAAAAAGGATGTTCAAGAATTATCTCGTTACCTTGACGTTTTGAAAACGTATGTTGAGCAGCTTGAAAACTCGTCCGATGGGTCGGAATTAGAGCGTTATTTGAAGACTTCGCCTTACAGGGAATCATTTGATTACCTCACGGACGGACAAGTTACTTTGCATCGGATCAGAATGACTGAGCTGAAAATTGAAGAAATGCTCGAAGAAAAGAAATGGGATAAGGACGTGTGCGACAGAATTGCATCCGATCTTTTCCGTCAGAGAGTTGCTGTATGCAACTTCGCCTTACCGAAGGGGCATTTGACGAGCCATAGAATTGATCATTTGAATTGGCAAATCGAGCAAGAAAGTAAATCAAATGAATAATCGCGCATGGAGCAAAAATGCCGAAGGAAACCCCTCGGCTGCTTCGTAACTGCAAGACCTACGGAAACGGCGATTATTCGTAAGACCCACGGAAACGAAAGGCGGCATAATGGCAACGCTTTTGGCCGATAAATACGAGGCCCGCAAGGCCGAGGTCAATGCTCGCTTCGAGCAGCTTCGCACTAACGAGGAAGAGCTCAACCGAATCTTTGCCAAGATCTACAACATGGAGGGTGAGGTGCCCATCGAGGTCGAGGACAAGTACGTATCGGTGGCGCGCATCTTCGATACCGCCGATGAGATTCCCGAGAGCTACAAGGGCAACAAGTATGTGCGCACTAAGCGCGACGAGATCACCTCGCTCATAAGCTATGCCGTGGGCTGCATGTTTGGCCGCTATTCGCTGGACGTGGACGGTCTGGTCCTCGCCGACCAGGGTGCCACGGTCGACGACTATCTGGCCAAGATGCCCGATCCCGATCATGTGACCTTTATGCCCGACGGCGACAATGTGCTACCTATTACCGATGACGAGTACTTTGATGACGACATCGTGCGCTACTTTATCGACTTTGTGCGCACCGTGTATGGCGAGGAGACGCTTGAGCAGAACCTGGCCTTTATTGCAGAGGCGCTCGGCGGCAAGGGTACCTCGCGCGAGGTAATCCGCACCTACTTTTTGAAGGACTTCTTTAAGGACCACTGCCAGACCTATAAGAAGCGCCCCATCTACTGGCTGTTCGACAGCGGCAAGAAGAACGGCTTCAAGTGCCTTGTTTACATGCATCGCTACCAGCCTGACCTGTTGGCTCGCATCCGCACCGACTATGTGCATGAGCAGCAGGAGCGCTACCGTGCCCAGATCGGGTATGCCAACGATGCCCTTGTCAGTGCCGAGCGCGGCGAGCGCGTGCGCTTGGATAAGCGCATCAAAAAGCTCAACGACCAGCTCAAGGAGACCATTGCCTACGAGGAGAAACTGCACCACTTGGCAGACCAGATGATTAAGATCGACCTGGATGACGGCGTCAAGGTCAACTACGCCAAGTTTCAGGATGTGCTGGCGAAGATTAAGTAACTGCAGATACGGTAAGGATATTCATGCCCAAGATCGATGTAGAAGAACAGCTCAAGCTGCGATTTTTGCAGCCGTTGTCCTCATGCGCGCCGCGCCGTGTTGTGGTTTGGCACGATGCGGACGGCGAGTTTGCTCCTGAGTTTGAGCGATTGGCTGCCGAGGGTTTCGACGGCGTGGGGGCCGATGCCGGCGTAATGCCTGCTCACGGTGACTTTGAGCGCCCGGTGCGCTTTGTTGAGGCCTGCGAGGGCCGTATGTTTGCCGTCAAGAAGCTCATCAACCGCGATGACCTTGCGAGCGATATCTTGCTGTATCGCCGCTGCCCGCGCGGCAGGCTTGAGGGTGATTGGCTTGCCGATGTTGAGCTGTATGCCGATCAGTTCCAGGCTGACTATCTTTCGCTTTTGGCCGATCAGCTGGGCATCGAGAATATCGACGCCGTGCGCGAGAGCCTGCGCGAGCACAAGACGTTCTTTGATGCCAAGACCCGCTGCGCTAAGTTTGCCGCGTGTGTTCCGCATGCCTCGGGCGCATCCGATATCGAACTCGGCATCCTTACGGTGATTTTTGGCGGTAAAGAGCTTGGTGACGCGCGCCCCGCGTTTGTGCTGCGTGGCTGTATGACCATGCTGCTGCACGAGGGTCCCGAGGCGCTGGCCGAGTTGATGGACAAGTACTGCGTGCGCGATGTGCTCTCTGCCTTTATGCTTCGCTGCTATGGGTTTGAGGGACCGCTGTATGAGCGCGACTCATTGCTTATGCTTTCATCCCATGTGCTCCTTACAGCGGCGTCTACCGCGCTTCCCGAGGGAGCGCTCAAAGGACTCGAAAGCTATGTGGCTCCTGCCTACGGCCCCTATTGCCTTGAGGCGGTGCGCACGTGGGACCAGGCCGCCGATACCCAGGCGTCGAGCGAGGACCTATTTGAGACCTGCCGTTTGGTAGAGGATGCCCGTGGGCTCTTTGCGCGGTTCGAGACCCTGCCAATCGATGCGTTAGCCTCGCTTGACGTGTTCCCGTGCGTCAACGAGGCTGTACTCTCGCAGTTGTTTAGCTCGTTTGCCCAGGGTGCGGACCGTGTTGAGGATGCGCGCGCATTTGCTGCGCGCCGTTGCGACCTAAGCTGGTACCGTCGCGTTGAGAGCTACTTTGACCTGCTTGCTGCTGTGGCCCATATGTGCTCTTTTAGGCAGACGCACGCGGGCGGGTTCCATCTGGCACAACCCCAGCAGGTGTGGGATGCCTACACGTCCGATTGGTATGCCATGGACGTTGCCTATCGCCATATGTGCACCGCGTATCTGCAGACGCGCTCCGTTGAGTGCGATGTGCTCGAGGAGCCCACCCGCGCTGTGGCGGACTGGGCGGAGAATCTCTACAGCAACTGGTTCTTGGCGGATGCCAATGCCTGCTGGGCAGCCGCTGCGCAAGGGGAGTGGGCCGATTGCGGCTACATCGATGGCCCTGCACGGCAGGATGAGTTCTACTGGCATGTGCTGCCCACCTTTGTGGGCTCTGCCAAAACGACGGTCATTATCGTGAGCGACGCGTTGCGCTATGAGGTGGCCCGCGACGTTGCGGCGCTGCTCGAGCGCGAGCGCGGAGGCAACGTCAAGGTCTCTAGCATGCAGGCGGTCTTTCCCTCCATTACCGAGGTGGGCATGCCCGCGCTGCTGCCACACCAAGCGCTTGAGCTTGCAGCGGATGGCTCGTTTGTGTTGGCTGACGGCATGCCCACTGCCACGACTCCGCAGCGCGAGGCCATGCTTGCCCACGTTGAGCCCACGGCCCGCGCTTTACGCTCGAGCACATACCTCAACATGACGGGAAGCGAACGCAAGACGCTGCTCAAGGACTCAAAACTCGTCTACCTCTATCACAACAAGATCGATGCCACGGGCGAGAAAGCCGCTACGCAGGACGACGTCTTCGGTGCCTGTGCGGACGCCGTGGAGGAACTTGCCGCATTGGCGCGTCGCGTGTGCACCGACGCCCCGGGCGCGCGTGTTGTTATAACGGCGGACCACGGCTTTATCTACAC
>CABQNF010000045.1 GCA_902465465.1 uncultured Collinsella sp.
CACCACAAAGGCTCCTGTCCCCTTTGTGGTGGTACGAGGGGAGGGTGTGTGGCAGATCTGTATTTGGTGCGGCATGGGCAGACTGAGCTCAATGTGCAGAGCATTTTGCAGGGCTGGCACGATTCGCCGCTTACGGCGCGCGGGCGCGAGCAGGCGCTGACGGCGCGTACGGCGTTTGCGGCGCGTGGCGTGGCCTTTGATCATGTGTATTCCTCGCCGTTGGGCCGGGCGCGGCATACGGCCGAGCTTATCGTTGGCGAGGGCCGTTCCATTGAGCTGGTCGATGACCTGCGTGAGTGGCATTTTGGCTCGCTGGAGCGCACATCAAATCGCGAGATGCCGCCGCAGCCCTGGGGCGATTATCCGGTGGCCTTTGGCGGCGAGTCGGAAGTGCAGCTTCAGTCGCGCATGGTCGCGGCGCTGTCCCGCATCATGGCCAGGCCGCAGCACGACTGCGTGCTGGCGGTTTCCCACGGCTCAGCCTGCCAGGAGTTTCTTGAGTATGTGACTGGCGAGGGGGAGCTACCCGACAACGGTGCCGTGCTTCATTTTGGCTATTGCGACGGGGCGTTTTCGCTCTTGGGTTGGTAACGAACGAAAGGACCCCTATGAATAAAGATCTGTATCTGGTCCGTCATGGACAGACGATATTCAACCTTAAGCGTATCATTCAGGGGTGGAGTGACTCGCCGCTTACGCAGTTGGGTTGCGACCAGGCGGCGCGCGCCGGCATGTTTATACGTGCGCGTGGCATTGAGCCCGATCATGCCTACACCTCCACGCTTCATCGCACCGAGCAGACTATCGCCAACTTGTGGCCGGGCTTGGCGTACGAGCGCCTGGACGGTCTGCGCGAGTGGTTCTTTGGCGACTTTGAGGCCGAGCGCGTGATGCTTATGCCCGAGCGCCCGTGGCGCGACTTCTATCGCCAGTTTGGCGGCGAGGGCCAGATGCAGGTGCGCGAGCGCATGGTGGCGACGTTGACCGAGCTTATGCAGCGTCCGGACCATACGTGCGTGCTCGCGGTAAGCCATGGCTCTGCCATCAAGGAGTTCATGGACCACGTGAAGGGCGCGGCGGCTGACGAACGCGATCGTGTGCCGGGCAACTGCTCGGTGCTGCATTTCGTGTTTGACGACGAGGCCGGTACGTTTGAGCTGATTGAGATTTTTACGCAGGAGGATTACGCGCGCGAGCTGGGGCTTGAACCGCTTGTGGCTACTGCAGGTCCGCAGCGCGGATAACGCGAGCGCGGCGGCACGGGTCGCCGGCATAACTTCTCGACGCAAAAGGGGCGGAGATGCATGTACCTGCTGCATCTCCGCCTCCTGTTTGTTGAGCTGCCGATTTTTGTGCTGGGCGGTCTGGTCTTGCTAGAACCGCGCGACCTGGTGCGTGAGCAAACCCGTCGGAACTCGCGGCGCGCCGCTGGCGACCTGCGCGGCGGGGAAGAGCACGGCAACGGTAAAGTTGAACGGCTCCTTGCCGGTGTACGTTCCGGCGGAACGGGCCTCATCGGCCAGCAGCTGCGACGCCCCGGTCAGCGCGGCAGCGTAGGCGGGGTCGTCGGCCAGTGCCGGCTCCGGTGCTTGGTCGAGCATAGCGCGGATGGCCCCGACGGCGTCCTCGCGCTTGACCTCCCACGCGCGGTGCGTAATGCCCGCGGGGTCGGTGACGGCGTAGAGCGACGCGCCCTCTTTGGCGGCGCCCAGGATGATATCCATGACGGGCGAGGCCTCGTAGGCGAGCGACACGGGGCGCGGCTGCACCTTGAGCTCGGCGATCGCGCGCGCGGCGGCGGCCACGTCAGCGCTGGCATCGCCCTTGCCACCCGCAAGTACACTCGTCGGGCAGATCGCCACGACACCCGTCACACGTCCCGGCTCGCCCGAGCATTCGTACACGTAATACGCCGCACCCGGGTCCTTGAGCATCAGGCCATCGGCAATGGCTCCGCGCAGAGCATCGTTGCCGCTCAGGATGCTGCCCATTGCGGGCAACGCCTCGAGCACGCGGTCCTGAGCCGGGCGGATGCAGGGAAACGGAAGTGCTTTCATGGGCGGTCCTAACGCACGAGTCGGTTTGTTCGCGGCTTATTATGCCCCAACTTGGCCGCTCGCGTCCCAGAGCACGTTATCGGCGAGCGCGATTAGCACCTGCTGACAACGAACGATATCGGCGTGGGGCACATATTCGTTGGGCTTGTGGGCGAGTGCGAGCGAGCCTGGGCCATAGCTCATGCAGCTACGGTTACCCGTCTTGCCGGCAATGACGGCAGTGTCGGTGTAGCCGGTAAAGAAGCCGACGGTCGTGTCCGCGTCCGTCACGTCATCGGCGGCACGCTTGAGCGCTGCTAGAAGGGGAGAGTTCGGGTCGCGCTCGATGGCGGGGCGGTCGCCCGTCACGGTGTAGCTGCCATGGCAGCCGGGAACGGCGGCTTCGGCGACGGCGATGGCCTGCTCTACCATGCGCGTCGCGGCGGCCGTATCGGTCGGCGGGGTCAGGCGCATATCGACCCAGACCTTGGCGCGGTCGGGCACGACATAGGGGCGATATCCGCCCTCGATTTGGCCAAACGTGATGGTCGAAGACCCCAGCTCATCGTGCGCGGGCAGCGCCACAAACGCGCGACGGAGCGAACACACGACCTCGGCCATGGCGGCGACGGCATCCGCGCCCTTCCACGGCTGGCTCGCATGCGCCGTCACGCCAGCCATTTCAATCTCGAACCACGTACGCCCCTTGTGCGCCACCTGGATCTGTCCGTCGGTGGGCTCGGTGTCCAGCACCCATTCGCGCGAACCGACCCAGCCGGCATCGATGGCTGCCTCGGAGCCTCGCATAAAGTCTTCCTCGTCGACCGAGCAGATGAGCGAAAAGCCGCGGCGGGGCAGCGCGCCATCCGCCGCCACGCGCTCGAGCGTATGGACCAGTGCGGCAATGGCACAGGCCAGACCGCCCTTCATGTCGCAGGCGCCGCGGCCGTAGAGTTTGTCGTTACGCACAACCGTCCCGAGCGGCGGAATGTCCGCGTCCCAGCCATCGCCCAGCGTAACGGTATCCATATGGCAGATATAGACGAGTCGCGGCTCGTCGCTTTGGCCCGGCACGGTGACCATAAGGTTGCGGCGCCCGGGGAGTACTTCGAGCTCTGCAATCTGCACGGCATCGAGTACCGGATGGCTCAGCTGCGCCAACCGTTCCTCAATCAACGCTTTGATATAGCGTTCAATCTCGCCCTCGTACGCACCTGGGTCGGAACTGTCGATCCGCACGAGCCCTTGCGTAAGTCGCCAAGCAAAATCTGTATCAACCATAGTCACCTCACAGATAGTTAGGTCAACATACAGATTGTATGCCAAGAAGCGGCTCGGTGCATTTAATGGAGTGCTCACAAAAACGGGGGCGCCTCTCGTGCGAAAGGCGCCCCCGCGGGCATTCAATGTCAGTGACGGGCAGGCCACATGGGGAACTGCCCGTCAGATCAGCCGGCGCTATTTGATCACGCGCACGCGATACATCGAGGGAATCTGCTTGAGTGCTTCGATGGTACTGGTGTCAAGGTGCTCGTCGGTGTCGAACATGGTGTAGGCGTTCTCGCCGGCGGACTCGTTGGTCATACGCTGCACGTTGGCGTTGTCTTTGGCCAGGATGGCCGTGATCTGGCCGATCATGTTGGGCACGTTGGCGTGCAGGCAGGCGATGCGGCTTGCGGCGCGCGCCTTGCCCATGCTGCAGGCGGGGTAGTTGACGCTGTGTGCGATGTTGCCGTTCTCCAGGTAATCCTTGAGCTCGCTGATGGCCATGTCGGCGCAGTTGGCCTCGGCCTCGCCGGTGCCGGCGCCCGAGTGCGTGGTGATAAACGTATTGGGCATCTTGACGGTCTTGGGCGTGGCAAAGTCGCAGCTAAACCAGCTGAGCTTGCCCTCGCGCAGGGCGGCGTCAACGGCGTCCTCGTCAATGATGGTCTCGCGTGCGTAGTTGATGAGCACGGCGTCCGGGGCCAGCAGGTTGATCTGCTCGGTGCTGATCATGCCGATGGTGTCGGCCTTGCTGGGCACGTGTACGGTGAGGTAGTCGCAGCCGCGGCAGAGATCCTCGAGCGTGCCCACGCGCTGCACCTCGCGGCTTTCTTGGCCTTCTCGGCATCGACCTGAATCTCGGGGTCGTCGGCGTTGTCGCGCACCCAGTTCATCGATTGCACCACGCCGCGGCTCGAGAGCACCAGCATGCCTAGGACGAGCTCCTTGACGGCGTTGCTGTTGGCACCGGGGGAGTTAAAGACGACGACGCCCTTCTTGGCGTATTCCTCGACGGGGATGTTGTTGACGCCGGCACCGCAGCGGGCGATGGCGCGGATGCCCTCGGGCAGCTCGTAGCCGTGCAGGTCGGTCGAGCGCATCAGGATCGCGTCGGCCTCTTCGGCGGTGCTCACAAATTCGTAGCCCTCGCCAAACTCGACTTTGCCGTCTTTAGTGATGTCGTCGATGGTTTTGATCTTGCGCATGGAAAACTCCTTAGCAGGTTTGTTTAAAACAAGTGGTTTGAAGTGGCTGGTCGGCCCGCTCGTTGCGGGCTAGTTAGATCGCGGGCTCAAACTATGCTGCGCTTCGAAGTCCTTCATGTACGTGGCCAGCGCCTGCACGTCCTCCATAGTGACGGCGTTGTACACGCTGGCGCGCATGCCGCCGACGAGACGATGGCCCTTGACGTTTTGAATCTGGTGCTCGGCCGCGCCTGCGACAAAGGCGGCGTCGAGGTCGGCATCGCCGGTGCGGAAGGTGACGTTGGCGATGGAGCGGCTGTCCTCCTGCGTGGTGCCATGGAACAGCTCGCTTTGCTCGAGCAGGTCATAGAGCAGGTTGGCCTTGGCCCAGTTGCGCTCGGCCATGGCGGCAAGTCCGCCGGTCTCCTCGACCCAACGGAACACCTTGCCGCACACGTAGATGCCAAAGGTGTTGGGCGTGTTGAGCATGGAGCCCTTGGCGGCCTGGGTCTTGAGGTCCAGGTACTGTGGCGTCTGCGCAAAGGCGGGGCCATCTGCGAGGAGGTCGTCGCGCACGATGACCACGGTCACGCCCGCGGCGCCGGAGCGGCTGCGACAGAAAGCAGCTCGAGACGTCGGCGACCAGCGGCACGTCTCCGCAATCGGGCAGCTCGTGGTACATGGTGCCAAAGATGGTGTTGTTCTGGCAGATGTAGACGTAGTCGAGCCCGTCGCCCGCGGCCTCGGCGGCAATGCGCGCGTTGATATTGGCCATGGTGGGAATGCGGTCGAAATTGGTGTCCTCGGAGCTCGCAAGCAGCACGGCCTCGCCGTACTTGGCGGCCTCTTTGTACGCCTTGTTTGCAAAGTTGCCGGTGACGACGTAGCCGGCGCGGCCGCGGCGCATGAGGTTCATGGGGATGCCCGCAAACTGCAGCGTGGCGCCGCCCTGCAAAAACAGGACACGGTAGTTGTCGGGGATGCTCAGCAGGCGGCGCAGGGTTGCCTCGGCGTCGTCGATGATCTGCTGGTACATGCTAGATCGATGGCTCATCTCGAGCACGGACATGCCGCAACCGCGGTAGTCCATCATCTCGTCGGCGATCTCGGCGAGCGCGCTTGTAGGCAGCGCGGCCGGGCCAGCTGAGAAGTTGTGCACACGTGCCATCTTCTAGTCCCCTTCGTAGTCGTTTGAACGTTCGGGATACTTTAGCACAGTGCAGCGTCAGGCGCGACCGCATCACGGTAAAACTCGACTGCGCCGCTATGATTTACAGGATGGTTACATGGGGGAGAGGCGACCTTACCTGATGGCTCGCATCCGATCTGCCTCTGCCTTTGCTTGTTTCCAAGGACGCACGCGGCCGTTGGTGAGGTCATCATAACCATGAGCGATGGTACGTTGAATGTGATCTTCGCGTTCCTGAATGGTAGTTAGCGCGCGCGTCTGATCAGAAATAGGCTTTACGACAGGCATATGAAACTCCTTACATAGAATCATATGTAGAACTCTATGTTGAGTGTAGCGGAGGGTGGCGTTGGGCGTGTGCGTGCCTGCATTCGTAAGCGCGGTTGTCTGGCAAGTGTGATTTGGGGCGACCTCGTTAAAGTTTCTAAGCTGCGAAAATGACCGTTAACCGGATTAAATTTTGTTGCTCAACATTTGACACTCTGGGCGTGGTAACTTTTTTACCAACAGGTATGATTATTGTCATGTGCGCCGCGCCTGCCTGCCGGGTTGCGGCGTACTTGTGACAGCCTTTGACACCCTTGGAGCGTGTACTGTGGATGTAACCACAAAAAGCGTTCGGGGGGGGGTGCTCACCCGCGAGCAATTCCTCCCGCATGAGATGCGCATCGTCGCTGCCCTTCGTATGCGGGGCGCAAGCGACGAGCAGGTCATTGTACGCGTAAAGAGCGAGAACCTCTTTCAATATCCCACGGAGCGCATGGTCGCCAACCGCGCAACCGTGTGCCTTCGCCGCCTTGACGCCATGGTGCCCACGGACGCCGTATGCGCCGCGCGCGGCATCGACCCCAAAACCGCCGTCGAGGCTGCGTCATCCCTAACCAGGCTCATGACATCCGGCACTCCCACGCAGGCGGACCAGGCCATCTTCTACAGCATGATCTGCCGCTACGATATCGTGCGCGAGCTCGTGCTCGTCGAGGTAGGGGAGCGCCTACAAAACTTCGATTATGCCTTTACGGCGGTTGACCTCAACGCCTTTATGACACGCTTTACCACGGAGTATCCGGACGCGGCCCGCTGGACTGAGGCCACGGTCAAGCGCATTAAGGGCTCGCTCCGCCAGACGCTCCGCCATGCCGGCCTTATCGGCGAGGGCCAGGGCCCGGAGTCCGAGCGCCTGTCACCACTCTTCCTCGATTCCGATGTCGAGCGAGCCTTGGTTCAGCTGGGCGAGCAGTCGCTTATCGCGGCCCTTACCGGCAGGGCGGTGATGTAGCGTGGCTCCCGTCAAAAGCGCCGTCGACCCTGTTATCACCCCGGCGACCGATCTCACCACCAATATCGGCATCCATTCCCGCAAGAGCGTCGTGGCGGCGCATGCCCGCTCCGAGCGCGCCTGTCAGGAATTTGAGCGCCGTGCGCAGCTTCTGCGCGAGTGCCTGTGCAGCGAGGACTTTTTGGCCAACAAGGGCATAGGCAATGAGATCGGCTTCCACACTTTTTGCTATGACCCCGCGCTGGAGTTTGAGGCGCGTGCATTATTTGACACCCTTTCACACGATGCCGAGGCCGACAAGCTTCCGTGCACGCTCAAGGTCGTGAACCTTTACGACGCCGTGCTGGCAATTCTCGAAAAGCGCCGTGTCCTCAAGGCTATCCCGCACCAAGAGGAGCGCCGCGGTACCCAGCGCGTGCTCGAGGACGTGGCCAAGTTCGCCTCGCCCGAGAAAGTCGCCGCGTACATCCATGAGCAGACCGAGCCGCACGCGCCTGGAGACGTCGTTCTCCTCACCGGCGCGGGCGAGGTTTTCCCGTTCTTTCGCATACACACGCTTCTCCACTGCATGCTTGCGGATTTTGATGAGGTGCCTGTGGTCGCCGCCTATCCGGGCAGTTTCAACGGCTCTTCTTTCCAGCTCTTTAACCGTCTGCCGGCCGACAACTACTACCGCGCCATCGATATCTCGTAAGCACGGCTCCCC
>CABQNF010000046.1 GCA_902465465.1 uncultured Collinsella sp.
GTTCACCGACGCTCCCGAGAGCTACCTGGGCGAGGCCTGCGTCTGCCCCAAGTGCGGCGGTCATCACCTCAAGGCCGATAAGGACATCCTCGACGTGTGGTGGGATTCCGGCGTCTCCTGGAAGGCCGTCTGCGAGTACCGTCCCGAGCTGGAGTATCCGGCGGATGTGTACCTCGAGGGCTCCGACCAGCACCGCGGTTGGTTCCAGAGCTCGCTGCTCACCTCGGTGGGTGCCAACGGCCATGCTCCGTACAAGGCGGTCGTCTCGCAGGGCTTCACGCTCGACGGCCAGGGCCGCAAAATGTCCAAGTCGCTCGGCAACGTCATCGACCCCAATAAGGTCTGCGACGAGATGGGCGCCGACATCATCCGTCTGTGGGTCGCCTCGGTCGACACCAGCTCTGACGTCTCCATCGACCACGAGATCCTTGCTCGTACGTCCGATGCCTACCGTCGTTTCCGCAACACGCTGCGCTTCCTGCTCTCCGAGCTCGAGGGTCAGTTTGAGCCCGAGACCGACGGCGTCGCCTTTGCCGACCTGCTGCCGCTCGACAAGCTCATGGTTGCCCGCCTGACCCAGGTCCAGGCCGAGGTCGACGATGCCTACGCCAGCTATGAGTTCCCGCGTGCCTACCGCGCACTCTACGACTTCGTGGTGACCGAGCTTTCCAACGTGTACCTCGACGCCCTGAAGGACCGTCTGTACTGCGACAAGCCCGGCTCGCTCGAGCGCCGCAGCGCCCAGACCGTGCTGGCCGAGCTCTTCTCGATGCTCATGCGCGACCTGCAGCCGATCCTGTCCTACACCGTCGACGAGGCCATGGCCTATGCGCCCGCTGGCTGCGTCGATCACCAGAAGTACGCCGCGCTGCTCGATTGGTACAAGTCGCCTATCACGGTCGACGAGGCCAATGAGTTCGAGGGCGTGCTCGAGGCTTCCCTCGAGCTCCGTAGCGCCGTGACCAAGGCCCTTGAGGATGCCCGCTCCGCTGGCACCTTCACTAAGAGCCAGCAGGTCCGCGTCAAGGCGGTCGTTCCCGCCGAGATGTACGCGCTGCTGACCGGCGACAAGGCCGTCGACCTGGCCGAGTTCTACATCGTCTCCGATGTTGAGCTTGCCCAGGGCGAGGAGCTTTCCGTTGCCATCGAGGCTGCCGAGGGCGAGTGCTGCGACCGTTGCTGGAACTATCGCACCACCGTCGGCGAGTACAACGGCCACGCACATATTTGCAAGCGCTGCGCCGACGCTTTGTAGGTTACGGCGTTCCTAGAACGCCGTAACCTACCGACGCTGCAAACGCCCCTAAGCGGCAATCTGACGTTCAATCGTCGGTCGCGTACCAAAGTACGCTTCCCTCCTCTTTCACGTCACCTTGCTCGCTTAGGGACGTTTTCGCTGTTGGTGACGAAAACGCGGCGTTTCCATTGCTGGAGCTAAAGGCTTTCTTTCGACTTGCGTTCTTAGTCGAAAGCTATTAAGCGACATTCCGTTATTCGGGATGTCGCTTTTGTTTTGTGCTGGTTATTTCGCTAGCGTTGGAGAATATGCTGCGCGTTTGGCGTTTGTCACTATAAGATGATTAATTGCGTTAAACGTTATTCGATGTTCTTGAGGGTAGGGGATTTCTTTGGGTCGTACTGGGGATATGACGCCGCCTTTGCGTTGGCGGTTGGGTGTTGCTGGTGGGGTGGCGCTGGTTGTGCTGCTTGTTGACCAGCTGACCAAGCTTGCGGTTCGTGCCGTGGGCGAGGCACTGCATGTGACCGTCATCCCCGGCGTGATCGACTTCCTGTTTGTCCGCAATATCGGCGCTGCCTTTAGCATGGGCGAGGGGCATGGCATCGCGTTTGCCGTGCTGGCGCTGGCGGTCATTGTCGCTATTGCCGTGTACTTGCTTCGCGCGCCCCAGCTTGCTCGCTTGGAGGTTGTGGGCATGGCTATGGTCGCGGGCGGCGCCATTGGCAACGCGATCGACCGTCTGACTTTTGGCTTTGTGACCGATTTTATTGCCACCACCTTCATCGACTTTCCCGTCTTTAACGTGGCCGATATCGGCATCACCGTAGGCGTTGTGCTTGCCCTCATCGGCTACATGTTCTTGAGCCCTGCGGCCCGCGAAGTTGATGCGACTGCCGAGCTCAATGCCCGTGATGAGGCCCGCGCCAAGCGCAAAGCCAAGCAGCGTGGGGAGCGTGCCCGCAAGATTCGCGAAAGGAATGAGCGTTAATGGCCGACATCCATATTCTTGTTGCCGACGATTGCTCTGGCCAGCGTCTCGACGCCTTTCTGGGTGCCAACGACGGCTGCCCCACGCGCTCTGCCTGCGCGCATCTGATCGAGGGTGGCGCCGTAATCGTGAACGGCGAGACCTGCCTATCAAAAAAATATGCTGTGCGCTCCGGTGACCGTATCTCGGTCGACCTGCCCGAGCCGCATGATCCCACTGATGTGATTCCCGAGGCCATCCCCCTCGATATCCGTTACGAGGACGACTACCTCATCGTGCTCTCCAAGCAGCGCGGCCTGGTGTGCCATCCCGCCCATGGCCACGAGAGCGGCACGCTTGCGAACGCTCTGGTCTACCACTGCGGCATTGACCATCTGGGTACCGTGCAGGGTGAGGACCGCCCCGGCATCGTGCATCGCCTGGATCGCGATACCTCGGGCCTTATGCTCGCGGCTAAAGACGACGACACCCAGCGCGCGCTTCAAAATCTTATCCGCACGCGCACGCTCGACCGTCGCTATATCACGCTCGTTCACGGACACATCGCCATGGACGAGGGCACTATCAACACTGGTATCGCCCGCTCCACGCGCGACCGCGTCAAGATGGCGGTTTCCGATGACCCCTTTGCGCGCCAGGCCATCACGACTTTCAAGGTGCTCGAGCGCTTTGATTCCACGCGCTTCGACGACGGCTACACGCTTGTCGAGTGTCATCTGTTTACCGGACGCACGCATCAGATTCGTGTGCACATGCGCCATATCAACCATGCCTGCGTGGGCGACCCACTCTACGGCAAGTGCGATGCGCGTGCCGATCAGGGCCTGACCAGGCAGTTCCTGCATTCTTGGCGCGTGGCGTTCGATCATCCCGTGACGGGGGAGCGCATTGAGTGCCGTGACGAGCTGCCGTGGGACCTTGCCGCGGTTCTGGATGACCTGGCCCCGCGTTCGCTCGGCCGCACTGCCGCAGGTGACGAAATCGTCCCGCAGCTCGGTCTGCTCGAAGCCTAGCCAGTATTAGGTGGTTTCTTGAACTCGGTAAGCCTGCGGTATGATATACGGTTGTTTACGTAACGCGTTGCTGGGAGCCTGCATGCTCGCCTTTTTACAAACCAACACACCCATCGTGATCTTCAACCAGATTGTCGTCACGCTGCTCACGGTCTGCTTTCTGTACCAGGTGGTCTTCTTTGTCATTGGCGCTCTTCGTGGCGAGGTCGCGCCCCCTAAGGCCAATAAACTGCATCGTTATGCCTTCTTTATCGCGGCGCATAACGAGGAGGCCGTGATCGCCAACCTCGTTCGCTCTATCAAGGACCAGGATTATCCGTCTGAGCTTATCGAGGTCTTCGTGGTCGCCGACGCCTGCACTGACAACACGGCACAGCTTGCGCGCGAGGCGGGCGCCATTGTCTATGAGCGTAATGACCTCGCTCGCAAGGGCAAGAGCTGGGTCATGGACTTTGGCTTCGACCGCATTCTCAACGAGTATCCCGATACCTTTGAGGGCTATTTTATCTTCGATGCCGATAACGTCATTTCCCGTGATTACGTATCCAAGATGAATGATGCTTTTGACCAGGGTTTCCATGTGGTCACCAGCTATCGCAACTCCAAGAACTTCGGCAGCTCGTGGATTTCGGCAGCTAATGCCACCTGGTATTTGCGCGAGGCGCGCTTTCTCAACAACGCGCGCAACATCTGCAAGACGTCTTGCGCCGTCTCGGGTTCGGGTTACCTCATCTCCGCCAGTGTTATCGAGGGCATGCACGGCTGGCAGTTCCACACGCTGACCGAGGATATTCAGTTCACCACATTCTGTGCCATTCACGGCATTCGCATCGGTTATGCGCCGGCAGAGTTCTTTGACGAGCAGCCCGTGACCTTTAAGGCGTCCTGGAAACAGCGCATGCGCTGGACCAAGGGCTTCTACCAGGTGTTCTTTACCTATGGCAAGCATCTTGTCAAATCGACGTTCCGCTATCATCGCTTTGCAGCCTACGACATGTTTATGACGATCGCGCCCGGCATGCTGCTATCGCTGATCTCGATGCTCGCCAATGCGACGTTCCTGATCGTGGGCGGTCTTTCGCATGGCTTTTTGGCTACCGAAGTCGAGATGCAGGCGTGCGCCGCTTCGCTCATTATGACCTTCGCGATGATGTACCAGACCTTCTTTATCCTGGCGCTACTCACGACCATCTTTGAGTACAAGCATATTCACTGCGCGCAAAAGTGGCGTTTGGTGACCAACCTGTTTACCTTCCCGATCTTTATGTTCAGCTATATTCCCATTACGGTGGCTGCTCTGTTCCTAAAGGTCGACTGGGTGCCGACGCAGCACGCCGTCAACGTTACCCTCGACGAGGTCATGCAAGGCGCCAAATAACCACGATCAAAACCACCACAAAGGGGACAGGCACCTTTGTGGTGGTTTTTGCGTTTGAGCTGCTGCCCAAGGAGGTGTTAGATGGTCTATATTCCGTTTTGGATTTGCATCTTTGCCGGCGCGGCGATTGATGTCCGTGAGCGACGGTTTCCCAATCAGCTTGCCGGCGTGTGTGCCGTGGCGGCGCTTGCAGGCGTTTGGCTCGACAGGGGCGTTAGCACTGCGCTTGACCATGTCGGTCTTGCGATCATCGTCTACCTTGCCCTTGTGCTTACTGAGTCGCTCTGGCGTCGTGTTCGCCACGCCCCTGGCATTGGCATGGGGGATGCTAAGGCGCTTTTTGCGCTTTGCACGCTCGACCCTCTGGGTGGCTTCGTTGCGTTTGCTGCCTCGCTTCTTGCCCTTGCCGCCGCCTGTCTCATCGCAAAATCACGCTCCCTGCCATTGCTGCCGTTTTTAGTGCCGATATTTGCCATAATCGAGGTTGTGGGTAGTACGCTGTAACCGTTTGCGCGCCCTTTTTAAGGAGCATGCCATGGCAACCAATCAACAGACAGCCGCCATTAAGGCGCGTATGGATCGCATTCCCGCGGCGTTGTCGCCCGAGCTGGTCGAGCGTATCGCCGCCGACCGCGCCTCGGGTGTCGTTAATCCCTATCGATGCGGTGACGATCAGGTCATCCGACGTGTCAATCGGGCTGCAGACGAGGGCACGCTCATGCGTCCGGCCTTCATGCGCGATACCGAAAAGATTCTGCATCTGCCCGCATACACCCGTTATGCAGGCAAAACGCAGGTCTTTAGTTTTCGCAGCAACGACGACCTGTCGCGTCGCGGCCTGCACGTGCAGCTTGTTTCGCGCATCGCGCGCGATATCGGACGTGCCCTGGGGCTCAACTGCGATCTGATCGAGGCGATTGGCTTAGGCCACGACTTGGGCCACACGCCCTTTGGCCATGCCGGTGAGCGATTCCTCAACGATATCTATCACGAGCGCACGGGTCGTTATTTTTTCCATAACGTGCAGTCGGTCCGCGTGCTCGACGCGCTGTACGGCCGCAACGTGTCGCTCCAGACGCTCGACGGCGTGCTATGCCACAACGGTGAGTACGAACAGCGTGTGTTTGAGCTTTCGGACATGAGCTCCTTTGACCAGTTCGACCTTACGGTTGAGGATTGCATTGCAACAGGTTACAGCGCAATTGAGCACCTGCGCCCCATGACGCTCGAGGGCTGCGTGGTTCGCATCTCGGATATCCTTGCCTACGTGGGGCGCGATCGCCAAGACGCCATTGCGGCGGGCTATCACCCGACGCCTTTGACGATGACCTGGGCGGGGCATACAACAGCTGGATCCTTACGCATGCCTCCATCGATATCGTCGAGCATAGCTATGGTAAGCCACGCATCGAGATGAGCGAGGACCTGTTTGAGGAGATCCGCCGAGCCAAGCGCGAGAACTACGAGAAGATCTATAGCAAGGGCGGCATTGAAGGCGACTCCGAAGCGGAGCTGCGCGAGGCCTTCGAAAAGCTCTACGACCGTTGCCTGCAGGATATAAACGAAGGCGACGAGTCTTCGTATATCTTTAAGCACCACATTTCTCGCATTGAGCGGCAGCTTTTCTACTACGATCGCACCTATGCCTGGCAGGACGACAAGGATCAAGCGGTGGTGGATTACATCGCGAGCATGACGGACGGCTATTTCTGTGAGCTCACGAGCAAGCTGTTCCCGGGATTGAAGTTTCCGCACCGTACCTATATTAACGAACGGTAGTTCGTATTTATTCGGTATACTGTTGGTGGAAAACGTTTTTGATTGACGCACGGGATGGCTATGGACGACCTTTTTTCTGCTTCGACGCGCGAGCGTTCCTTTCAGAATGCGCCGCTTGCGGTGCGCATGCGGCCCAATTCGCTCGACGAGTATGTGGGCCAGCAAAAGGCCGTCGGTAAGGGCTCGTGGTTGCGTGCTGCAATTGAGCACGACGTGCTGTCGAGCGTGATTCTGTACGGGCCGGCCGGTACGGGCAAGACGACGCTGGCCCACATTATCGCCAACCATACCAAGAGCGAGTTTGTCGAGGTCAGCGCCGTGACAGGCACCGTGAAGGACCTGCGCCGCGTGATCGACGAGGCCAAGACGCGCCTGAATACGTACGACCGCCGTACCATTCTTTTTATCGATGAGATTCACCGCTTCTCCAAGTCGCAGCAGGATGCCCTGTTGCATGCGGTTGAGAACCGTACCGTCATTATGATTGGCGCCACGACGGAGAACCCTTACTTTGAGGTCAACTCGGCGTTGCTCTCGCGCGGTCGCGTGGTGGAACTTGAGCATCTTAAAGACGAGGATATCGCCACACTCATTGAGCGTGCGCTCGAGGCGCCGCAGGGTTTGAACGGCAAGTTCTCGGCCGATGAGGATACGGTTAAGACTATCTGCACGCTGGCAGCGGGTGACGCTCGCTCGGCGCTCACGACGCTTGAGCTTGCGAGCGAGATTGCCGTCACGCGTCCCGATACCGAGGGAACGCCCGCGCCGGCGGCGGGGGAGCGCTATCCCATCACTGTTGACGACGTGAAGATTGCCAACCCGCGCCGTGGCTTTTCGTACGACAAAAACGGTGACATGCACTACGACATTATCAGTGCGTTCATTAAGTCTATGCGCGGTAGTGACCCCGATGCCACGATCTATTGGCTTGCACGCATGATCGACGCGGGGGAGGATCCCAAGTTTATCGCTCGTCGTATTATGATTCAGGCTTCTGAGGATGTTGGCAACGCCGACCCACAGGCGCTTTTGGTGGCACATGCCGCGTTTAAGTCTGCCGAGGTCATTGGCTATCCCGAGTGCCGTATTAATCTGGCTCAGGCTGCTCTCTATGTGTGCTTGGCGCCTAAATCCAACGCGTGCGAGGCTTCGATCGATGCGGCGTTGGCCGATATCCATTCAAGTGGGCTGCGCGAGGTGCCGAGTTATCTGCGCGATCGTCAT
>CABQNF010000047.1 GCA_902465465.1 uncultured Collinsella sp.
CTTGCCAGCGCCAGCACGCGCAGGGCCTCGTCGGCCATGGCCTTGTTGGCGGCCACGAGCTCGGCGCGACGCTCCTCGGTCAGCGGAACGACCTTGTCGCCGTCGTAGATATGGGTGCACAGGCCGATCACCACGTCGGGCGCGCCCTTGGTGTACTGCTCATACTCGCCGTCCAGGGTCTCGACGACCACGGACATCATCTTACGGCCCGAGTCGAACGGGGCCTCGCCCACACGCGGGTGCTCGGCGGTCAGGCCGGTGAGGCCCGCCTTGCCGGCGTCGTTGACGAGCGCGCACTCAGTCGGCTCGCCCACGGCCTCGCCCAGCTCCTCGTCCCACTGGGCATCGGAGCACAGAGCCATGCCGGCCAGGAACTTCTCCTTAGGCGCGGCGAGCTCGTGCTTGACGACGGTCATCTTGTTTTGGGTAAGGGTACCGGTCTTGTCGGAGCAGATGGTCTGCGTGCAGCCGAGAGTCTCGACGGCAGAGAGCTTGCGGATGATTGCCTGGCGCTTGGCCATCTTGGTCACGCCAAGCGACAGCACGATGGTCACGACGGCGACCAGGCCCTCGGGGATGGCAGCGACGGCGAGCGAGACGGCAACCATAAAGGTATCGAGCAGGGCGGTCGGGTCGGTAAGAACGTTGCCCACGCCGTGGCGGATGATATCAACGCCAAAGATGACGACGCAGATGACGATAACCATGATGGTGAGGATGCGGCTGAGCTCGGCAAGCTTCACCTGCAGCGGCGTGAGCTCTTCCTTGGCCTCGGCCAGGGCGCCGGCAATCTTGCCCATCTCGGTGTTCATACCGGTACCGACCACGACGGCGCGACCGCGACCGTACACCACGGTGGAACCCATGTAGCACATGTTCTTGCGGTCGCCGAGCGGCACGTCGTCGGTGCCGGTGGCGAGCTCGATCACGTTGGCATGCTTCTCGACAGGCACGGACTCGCCGGTGAGTGCAGCCTCTTCGATCTTCATCGTGGCGCTCTCGAGCACGCGGCAGTCGGCCGGGACGGAGTCGCCCGCCTCGAGCATGATCACATCGCCAGGCACGAGCTCGGCACTCGGCAGGTGCACGAGCTTGCCGTCGCGCAGAACCTTGGACTGCGCCGCGCTCATCTCCTGCAATGCCTCGAGAGCTTCCTCGCTCTTGGCCTCCTGAACCACGCCCAGCACCGAGTTGACGATAACGACGAACATGATGATGGCGACGTCGGCAAAGTCCGCCTCACCCTTGACCATGCCCGTGAGTGCACTGATGACGGCGGCAACGATCAGCATGATGACCATGGGGTCGGCCATCTGCTCAAAGAAGCGCTTCCACAACGGCGTCTTCTCGGCTTCCTCGAGCTTGTTAGGGCCTGTCTTGGCGAGGCGCGACGACGCCTCGTCGTTGCTCAGGCCGAGGTTCTCATCGACACCTTGGTCGCTGAGTACCTCCGCCGCGGCGGACAGGTATTCCTTTTGCATATAGAGTCCCCTCCTGGGATTCGGGCCACTCAGCAGATTGATGCCCGATCATAATTCCCAGGAGAAGGGCAAGGGCTCATCAAGGCTGCCGTGCTGAGCGGCAGTTGATAGTGGAGCTATGGTACCCCAAAGCGGCGCGTCTAGCCAAAACATTCCAATTGGAAACACGGCTCGAGTGCAACGATGCAGACCGTATGATGTTCGACATTGATAAAACGTTTTTTCTTCGGTGCATCATCAAACTGAAATATCGCCCAGATAGCAGCGGTTAGAACGGTTGGTAAAGTTTTTGCATATACCGTTTATTCGCAAAAAATGAACTTCTAATTCGGCATACGGTCGATTTTTTGGGGTATTCGGTCGGCATTTCGTTATAATCATCTCAGTTTTATTTCTTATGGTTTATCTATCAGCGCAAGACGATGTCAGATGGAGGTCTGAATGTACAAGCGCACCAAGATTGTATGCACCATGGGTCCCGCCTGCGATAGCGACGAGACCATCCGCGAGATGATCAAGGCGGGCATGAACGTCGCCCGTTTTAACTTCTCGCACGGATCCTACGACGAGCACCACGGTCGCATCGAGCGCGTCCGTCGTATTTCCAAGGAGCTCGGTCTGCCCGTCGGCATCCTGCTCGACACCAAGGGCCCCGAGGTCCGCACCGGCCTTCTGGTCGACGGCAAGAAGGTTGCCGTCAAGACCGGCGATAAGATCGTCGTCACCGCTCAGCCCACGTCCGAGGATTTCCACGGCACCGCTGAGCACATCTCCCTCGACTACCTGGCTCTGCCCTCCGAGGTCGAGAAGGGCTCCCTTATCCTGATCGATGATGGTCTGGTTGCCCTCGAGGTCGAGTCCGTCGACGGCCAGGACATGACCTGCGTCGTTAAGAACGACGGCCTGATCGGCGAGCGCAAGGGCGTCAACATGCCCAACGTCAACATCTCGCTGCCCGCTATCACCGAGCGCGATCGTCAGGACATCCTCTTTGGCCTGACCGAGAACATCGACTACATCGCCGCTTCCTTCATCCGTGACGGCGAGTCCGTCCGCGGCATTCGCAAGCTTTGCCGCGAGAACGGTGGCGAGCACGTGACGATTTTCCCGAAGATCGAGTGCGCCCTGGGCGTCGAGAACTTCGACGAGATCCTCGAGGCTTCCGACGGCATCATGGTCGCCCGTGGCGACCTGGGCATCGAGATTAAGCCCGAGCTCGTTCCCCACATCCAAAAGGAGATCATCGCTAAGTGCAACGCGGCCTACAAGCCCGTTATCACCGCTACGCAGATGCTCGACTCCATGCAGCAGAACCCGCGCCCGACGCGCGCCGAGGTTGCCGACGTTGCTAACGCCATTTACGACGGCACTGACGCCGTTATGCTCTCTGGCGAGTCCGCTGCCGGTAAGTACCCGGTCGAGGCCGTCAAGATGCAGGCCAGCATTGCTCTCGAGACCGAGAAGTACCTCCCGGCCCACGCTCCGCTCGAGGTTCCGGCCGACGCTCATGGCACCCGCGTTGTTAACAACGTTGTGGGTATGTCCGCTGTGAACATGGCCACCACCGTTGGCGCCAAGTGCATCACCGTGCCGACGACCACCGGTCGTACCGCTCGCCTGATTTCGCACTTCCGTCCCAACATGCCGATCTGCGCGTTCTCCCGCCACGAGTGGGCCGTCCAGCAGATGATCATGTACTGGGGCGTTATCCCGCATCAGGCCGAGATTACCCAGGGCACCGTCAACGGCACGATCGTCAAGGCGATCGAGACCGCTAAGGAGCTCGGCTACGTCGAGGCCGGCGACCTGACCGTCGCTACCGCCGGCGATCCCCGCATGAGCGTCCAGCTCGAGGACAAGGTCTCCTCGACCAACGTCGCTTACGTCGCTCAGGTGCGCTAGCATACTTGCATTGCAAAGGGCCCGGAAGGCTTCGCCTTCCGGGCCTTTTTTCTGTGCCAATGCCGCCGCACGGCAAAACACGCACTCATTTCTTTACCAAAAGCGCGAAATCCACCCTTCGAGGCCCAAAAAATAAAGCCCCAAGCGCTAAAAGTGTTCGCCCGGTGGCAAACCCACACCTCACACAGGGCTGATAAATCGTTTTAGCAAGAACCAAATCGACCTGGTTTTCGGAAGCATGCGGCAAATTCTGGAACCTCCGAGCACACCCTGTTTTTTCGCAACAAAATGCCTGATAAACTAGCCTCAAAAGCAAGGTCCGCTCATAGGGTTCAGATTTTGCCGCATACTTCCGGATTGACGCTGGCATCACTCGCTTCAAAGAGATGATTTCGGCCAGGAGGGCATTATGGACCTGACGCTTTGTGGGCAATCCGCCTTTAACTATTGCCGCATCCCGCCGCAGGTATTAGGCCTTTACCCCGCCATTAGCCTTGGCAATATGGATCGCAGATGTTGTGGCCTCGGAAGTCATGCAGTTGTAAAAGACCTGCTTCACGCACCACTTCACAGGCTTGTATTCACTCGGGCACAATCCGGGTCGCGAAGCCTGTTTAAATCGCACCTCCTGACCCAAGAACCACCTCCGGGGTCGTTTAGGCAGACTGAACATAGGTTTGATGTCACGTCACCGGAGTTCACGCTGCTCAACCTTGCTACGCAGGTTTCACGCAACCAGTTACTCATGGCTTGCTACGAGATGTGCGGCTCCTTTGCAGTGTTTAAGCCCTGCGAGCGAACGCAACAACAACAACTCGATGAAGCTATTTCGCTTAAGTTCATTCCACCCAACTGCGGGTGGGAGCGAGTTAACGACACCAAGGGCAATGACACCAACTTGTGGAAGCGCACGCCGCTTCTTACCGCAACGGATATCGCCGCGTTCGCCAAGCAAGCCGCAGGCCTGCGCGGCGTCAAACAACTGCGCTGGGCGGCCGAGCACATGACGGGGCAGGCCGCCTCGCCCTTCGAAGTACAGACCTCCATGCTTATCTCGCTCCCCCGCGACGAGGGCGGCCAGAGCATCGAGATCGCCAACAACGCGCGCATCCCGCTCAGTGAAGCCGCACGTTCGCTGTATGACAAAACCTGCTGCTACGCCGATATCCTCATCGAAAGCGCCACCGACAGCATGGGCGTCATTCTGGAATGCCAAGGCCGCTCTGCCCACGACAGCGAAGCCGCGAGCCTCTCCGATGCCGAGCGCGCCACCGCACTCACAAGCATGGGCTACGACGTCATCCAAATTACCTATGACCAGATCAAGGAGAAGAAGAGCTTCGACCACATAGCCGAGCTCATCCATAAAAAGGCCGGGCTTCCCCACATCCCAAAGACCAAACAGGAGCGCATTGCCGAAGATACCTTACGGCAAGAGCTACTTGTCGATTGGGTTGAGCTATTCACTGCCGGGCCGGCCAGCTAGCAGCTAGCAATCAGGGGCAGCGCAGGCACATCGGGCGATTCGACACGGGCGGCAAAACCCGCCTCGGTCAGCTCGATGACCTCGGTAAACGTTGCGTCGAAGAATTCCTCGGTTAGCAGGCGGTATGGCGGATGGTCGGGATCGCCGGGGTTTTCGCGTACAATCTCGTGCATGACGCCGATGGTCTTGAGCACATACTCCTTATGGATGGGATACTGCCCAAAACGCGTCGCCGCAGTATACAGGCGATCGGTCGCGCGCGGAATCGAAACAATGCCGAGCGTCTTGCCGAACCAGTCAAAGTCGCCTTGCTTTTTAATGCGGAACTCCTCGCACGGCTTGCCGCCGTGCGCCTCCAGGTACTGATTCACGCGCGTATTCCATACGGTATCGGCCACCAGATGCGACCAGACACCCAGTGTCAAATCGAGCAACGACTGCGCCACATCTTCGGACGCAAGCGAGAACTCACGAGCGCCGGGACCGACAACCGGCTCAGCATCCCTGTAGCGCTGGGGATAGTGCACGCGATTCAGTCGCTCGCGCTCCTCGATAATCGAGGTCGCCGCGGCTGGCGCACCGGTGGGCGAACTTTTAAGCAACGGTGCCACATAGGTATCCCAGAACTCGTGCTCACGCGGCTTAGGGATAGGCTCGGGCTTGGCAAAGTGCGTAATGCGGTACGGGATGGGATCGGCGATGCCAGGGACCATATAGCCCACGAAAATATCCGGAACCACGCAGCCAAACAAAAAGGCATTGCGGTCGCGCACGCTCTTGGCAAGCGCACCGGTGCGCTCCAGCAAACGCTCCGTCTGAGCGATATGAATGTTCCAGCTTGGCATAGCCACCCCCATAAAAAACCTGGATAACTATACCATCACGGCAAAGCCGCGCGGGCGGCTACGCACGCTCTACGCAGCAACTAGTCCGTAGCACCGCTTTCGGTTCCATACGACGGCGAAGGCGCCTCGACCACATGGTGATATCGATCGATATAGATTGCACGGGCACTCAGGCGTTGCACCAAATCCTGGTGATGTGTGCTCATCAAGACCGTCTTACCCGCCGCGACGTAGGCCAGCAAGAAGTTGACCACGATGTCGCATGAATCCTCGTCGAGCCCATTAGTAGGTTCGTCGAGAACCAAGATATCGGGGTTCATCGATACGACTGCCGCCAGCGCCACACGCTTCTTTTGCCCACCCGAAAGCTGATAGGGCGAGGCATCGACCAGGTCGGCAACTTGAAACAGTTCTATGGCATCGTGCACGCGACGGTCGAGCTCGTCTGCCGGCAGCCCCATCTGCGCGGGACCAAAAGCAACTTCCTCACCCACCGTAGCGCAGAACAACTGGGCGTCGGCATTCTGGAACACAAAGCCCACGCGCTGATGGAACCGCTGGGCCGTCGCGGAATCCTTGAGATATGCCGCATCGACCATACACCCGTCAAACAGGTATGCCCCTGCGTCCGCGAGTTCAAGGCCGTTAATAAGACGCATAATCGTCGTCTTACCGCAGCCGTTGGGACCGAGCAGGGCAACGAGTTCACCACGATCGACCTGCAGCGACACGCCATCGACAACCGTATGCCCCGCATAGGAGAACACCACGTCGCGCAACTCAATAAGCGGCGCGCCCTCGGCGCCGCCCGCACCGTTCGTGCCCGCCGCACTATTCATATCGATCGTCAAAACGTCGCCCTTCCCTACTCACATCGACGGCTAGACCGCCCGCGCTACAGTACCGCACACAACACGGCGAGCAACGCCACGCCGACCGCATAGACCCCATCGCGCCAGCCAAAGCCGCTCCGCGCGGGAGCCGGATACGCGCCGGCAAAGCCGCGGCAGAGCATGGCCTCGTCCATCGCGCGGCTGCATTCCATCGCCTTGATAAAGGTCATGCCCATGATACCCGCGACCGAGTCGGTGCGCGAAAACCCCTCAGGCGCGCGACCCACACTGCGCAGCATGACCGATTCGGTCAGATCGTGCGCCGTTCGGCCCAGCACCTCGATGTGCTTGAGCGCCATATCAAACGTAAAGATGACCTCGTCGGGTAGATGCAGCATCTTGAGCGCCGCCGACATGCGGCTCCAGGTAAGCGTCCACGAAACGCCCAGCACCAGCGACACATTAATGAAGGTCTTGAGCGCGATCTTGAGCATGGCGCCCGTGGCAGACGCGCCCAGCAGCAGGGCAGGCAATGCCAGAACCACCGCAAGCCCCGTGGCGCCGAGCGCCGGTACAATGGTCGCACGCAGCCCGCGTGCGGGGCGCACCGCGACCAGCACCAGCGCAATGGCCGCCATCAACATGAGGTACAGCGGGCTTTGTGTCAGGCACACGCACAGGACGCAAACGAATATCCCCACCAGGCGCACCGGAGCCGAAACGCAAGAAAGGGCGCGGTCGACCATCGACCCGCCCTCGTGCGCGCCTCCACCCAGGCGAACCCGCTCAAGCAGGCTCGCCAGGTGCAGGACGTTCTTTTGCATCACGCGATGACGAGCGCCCGTGGGCTCGTAACGCTGCTCGACCGCAAGCCAGCTAGGCAGCTC
>CABQNF010000048.1 GCA_902465465.1 uncultured Collinsella sp.
GGCGTCGCTGTTCGGCCACTGCTGTTTCCGTCCCGGCCAGACCAAAAACACCTATGGCACGGGCTGCTTTATGCTCATGAACACCGGCGACGAGATCGTCGAATCCAAGAATGGCCTGGTCTCCACCATCGGTATCGCTGCGGACGGCAAAGTCAGCTATGCGCTCGAGGGCTCTATTTTTGCCGCCGGCTCAACGATGAACTGGCTTCGCAACAACATGGGCATCATCTCAAACGTGACCGAGTCGGCGCAGCTTGCCACCTCGATTAGCGACAACGAGGGCTGCTACTTCGTTCCCGCCTTTGCGGGCTTGGGTGCTCCCTGGTGGGACCCGCATGCCCGCGGTATCGTGTGCGGCCTGACTGGTGCCTCGAGCCGTGCAACCATCGTGCGTGCCGCGTGCGAGTCCATGGCCTATCAGAGCTACGACGTGCTGCGCGCCATGGAACAGGACGTGGGGCTTGCGATTGAGCGCCTGTCCGTCGACGGCGGTGCCTCGCGCAACGAGTTCATCATGCAATTCCAGGCCGATCTGCTGGATATCCCCGTGCTGCAGTGCGAGACGGTCGAGACCACAGCGATCGGTGCCGCGTACCTGGCGGGCCTTGCCGTCGGCTATTGGGAGGACTTGGAGGAGCTGGAGCAAAACGCCCAGATCGTCAAGATCTTCCATCCTCACATGTCCGCCGAGCGCCGTGAGAGCAACCTCGCTGGTTGGCGTGATGCCGTCAAGCGCTCGCTCGGCACCGCGCGGTAGGGCTGCGACGGGCCGCTCGATACAACGAACCGCTAAACTTATGCATGGCGCGCGGCGGCAACATCGCTGCGCGCCATGTCAGCAAGGCCGTTTTGCGGCCGCAACGAAAGGGGCAATCAGCCCATGACCGTTACCTACGATGCGTCTCGCGTGACGCTTGTCGACCATCCGCTCGTCCAGCACAAGCTGTCGATCCTGCGCGATAAGTCGACCGGCACCAACCAGTTCCGCCAGCTCGTGCGCGAGCTTGCGCTCTTTGACGGCTACGAGGCCATGCGCGACCTGCCCATGGAAGACGTCGAAGTCGAGACCCCCATCACCACTGCCACGTTTAAGCAGCTTGCCGGCAAAAAGCTCGCTATCGTACCTATCCTGCGCGCCGGTCTTGGCATGGTCGACGGCATTCTCGACCTGGTGCCCTCCGCTCGCGTGGGTCATATCGGCATGGAGCGCGACGAGGTCACCCACGAGCCGCATGAGTATTACTGCAAGATGCCCAAGGATATCGACCAGCGCGTCTGCCTGGTTGTCGACCCCATGCTCGCCACGGGTGGCTCGGCCGAGATGGCTATTAGCTACCTGCGCGAGCGCGGCGTTAAGGACATCCGCATGCTGTGCATCGTCGCCGCGCCCGAGGGCCTCAAGTCGCTGACCGAGAAGGACCCCGACGTACATATTTATACGTGCGCCATCGATGACCATCTCAACGAGGACGCCTACATCGTTCCCGGCCTGGGTGACGCTGGTGACCGTATTTACGGAACGCTCTAACCACTGAGCGATATCGGCTACAGCCGCAAATACGAAGAAATGGTGCGCGCGGGCGAGCAAAAGGCGTCCGCGCGCACTCCTGTTAACGGACGTTTTGCCCTGCAGGGTTCTAGAAAAACGTATTACCGTACCTGCGGCATAAAGAAGGTCTTAAGAAAACGAACAGGTGCGTATTAACCGATGCTTTTTCGGTTGTACTTTAGCGATTGGCTCGTACAATAGTCACCAATGTTTGGCGGGAACTGTTCTGTGGAGCGTTAAAAAGGAAAGTGAGGACGCCAGTGTTTCAGATAGCCGATCTGCTCGCTATCGTTGCAGGCGCCATCGCGGGCGCGGTCGCCTTTCTTCCCTTTGTTTTTACGCTCAAGCCGGTTCTTGACGATAAACAGAATGCGGACATGCTCAAGGGCATGGTGAGTCTCGCGGTCTCGGCGATCGCGTTGCTTGTCTTTACCCTGGTCGTGTTCGCGTTGTTCGGAGAGGCGTTTCGTATGTTCCTCTTGGGCGAGGCGATCGGCTTCGTGGCCTTTATGGCCGTCTGCACGGTTCGCGTCGCCAAGGCGCTGCGAGATCCTCATGAGGTCGAAAGGTAAGTCGTGGAAATTTTTGAAAAGCTGCCTGATGAGATTAATCATCTGGTCAGCGAGTTCAGCTCCACCCCCGTCGTGGGCGATTTGAGCTGCGGCATCACGCAGTACTCGTTTTGGCTGATCGTCTCCACGATCGTGCTCCTGATCGTCCTGGCCGTGTTCAAGAAGAAGCAGACGTTGGTCCCCAAGGGCTTCTTCGTCAACGGTTTCGAGTACATCATCGAGTACGTCGAGAACGATATCGGCAAGGGCGTCGTGGGTGAGAACTGGAAGAAGCACTTCCCGTTCCTGTGCTCGCTTTTCCTGTTCATCCTGATCAATAACATGATCGGCCTGATTCCGGGAATGAAGCCCGGCACCGGCGCAATCGGCTCCACCGCCGCGCTCGCCATCTTCGCCTTCGTGTACTTCATCTACTACGGATGCAAGGCTCACGGCGTGATCGGCTACATTAAGAGCCTCGCCCCGGAGGGCGTGAGCTTCCCGATGAACGTGCTCGTGTGGGTCGTCGAGCTCTTTTCGACCTTCCTGCGCCTCATCACGCTCGCCGTCCGTCTGTTCTGCAATATGTTCGCAGGACACGTGGTCATGGGTTCGTTCGCCATCATGGCGAGCATGTTCATGCAACCGCTGCTTCAGCAGGCTTCCGCGGCTCACGCCGTCGGCGCCCTGCCTTCGCTTGCCTGGCTTGCCATCCTCATCCTGATCTACGCGATCGAGCTTGTGGTCGGCGCCATCCAGGCTTACGTCTTCACGGTCCTTACCGCCGTGTATGTCTCCGAGGCAGAGGAGGTCGCGGAGGAGGAGTAGTCTCCCGTTCGCGTCTTAAAGGTAAGGCAATTCGTTAAACCGCCGGTGCCCGTACCCATGGAGCCCGGCAGTTATAAAAAGGTTATCCTGCGTGAAATAAGACACGCACGACAAAGGAGGAATCGTGGGAGTTATCGGTTACGGTCTCGGTGTTATCGGCGCTGGTCTTGCTATCGGCCTGTCTGCTCTGGGTGCTACGGGTGCTATGGCCCGTCAGCCTGAGGTCCAGGGCCGCGTGTTCACCGTCTTCATCATGGGCTCCGCCTTCGGCGAGGCTCTGGCTCTGATCGGCTTCGTTGTCGCGCTGATCGTTAAATAGCACGGAGCGTCAAGTATGAATCTTTCATCCCAGAAGAGCGCGATCGCACTCTCCGCGTCCGCGGCCGCGCTGCTCATGCCGGTTTCCGCGTTCGCCGAGGACGGCGCTGCCGGTGCGGACATCCTCATCCCTAAGATGGCGGAGTTCATCCCGGCGCTTATCGCCTTCCTGATCATCTGGATCGTGCTGGCCAAGGTCGCCCTGCCGGGCATCATGAAAACCATGGAGGAGCGCGGCAAGAAGATCGAGGAGAGCCTCGACGAGGCCGAGAAGACCAAGCAGGAGGCTATCGCCAAGCGCGCTGAGTCCGACTCGATCGTCACCGACGCCCGTCGTCAGGCTGCCGACATCGTTCTCGAGGCCCGTAAGGACGCCGAGTCCGAGCGCGCCCGTATCATCGAGGCTGCTCACAAGGAGGCCGAGGAGATTATCGCCAAGGCCCACACGACCGTCGAGGACGAGCGCAAGTCCATCTACGCCGGTGCCGCGAGTTCCATCGCTGACCTGTCCGTTGCCGTCGCCACCAAGATCGTGGGCGAGGCACTCGAGGACGATGCCGAGCAGAAGAAGCTCATCGAGCGTTACATCCAGGAAGCAGGTAGTCTGAATGCCGACTAGCCGCTATCAGGACAAGGTACTCGAGACCTACGCGCGCTCCCTTTTGGAAGCCGCCAAGGCCGAGAACCATGTGTTCGAGGACCTCGAGATGATCGAGCGTCTGGCTTCTGCCAGCCCCGAGATCATCGCCGTGCTCGACACCATGTCCAAGCGCGACCAGCTCGACCTTCTTCCCAAGGTGGCAGCTGCCTTTAAGTATGTTGCCGAGGAAGACGAGGATGTAGTGGGCGTGACCGTCACCACGGCGATCCCGCTCGACGACGAGCTGCGTCAAACCATCACTAAGAAATGCGAGCAGGACTTCGGCCGCAAGGTATTCCTTATCGAGCAGGTCGACCCGTCTATCGTGGGCGGCCTGGTGCTCGAGGCCCGCGGCGAGCGTCGTGACATTTCCGTCAAGACGCAGCTGCGCATCGCGCAGGAGACCCTCGCAAACTCTGCTAATTCGTACGGAGGTGAAGCCTAATGTCCGAAACCCTCAATGCCCAGGATATCGCCAAGAAACTGCAGGAGCAGCTCACGAGCCTCTCCGCGACGGTCGATACGCATGAGGTTTCAACGGTCGACGAGGTAGGCGACGGCATCGCGCGCGTCTCCGGCCTCAAGAGCGCCATGGCAGGCGAGCTTCTGGAGTTCAAGAGCTCCGATACCGGTGAGACCGTCTTCGGCCTTGCCCAGAACCTTGACCGTGACGAGGTCGGCGCCGTTCTGTTTGGTGCCGTCGACTCCATCAAGGAAGGCGACGAGTGCCGCACCACTGGCCGCATTATGGATATCCCTGTGAGCCGCGCCATGCTCGGCCGCGTCGTCAATCCGCTCGGCCAGCCCATCGACGGCCTGGGCGACATCGTCGCCACGCACCGTCGCCCCATCGAGTTCAAGGCCCCCGGCGTCATCGATCGTACCCCGGTGTGCGAGCCGGTTCAGACCGGTCTGCTCGCTATCGACTCCATGGTGCCTATTGGCCGCGGTCAGCGTGAGCTGATCATCGGCGACCGCAAGACCGGTAAGACCGCCATCGCCATCGACGCTATCCTCAACCAGCGTGGCAAGGGCATGGTCTGCATCTATGTCGCCATCGGCCAGAAGGCCTCCACGGTTGCTAACATCCGCGAGACCCTCGCTCAGCACGGTGCGCTCGACTACACCATCATCGTTTCGGCCACCGCTGCCGATTCCGCCCCTATGCAGTACATCGCGCCTATGGCCGGTGCCGCTATCGGCGAGTTCTTCATGTACAACGGTGAGGACGGCAAGCCCGCCAGCGAGACCAACCCCGGTGGCCACGTGCTCGTCATCTACGACGATCTGTCCAAGCAGGCTGTGGCCTACCGTCAGATGTCGCTGACGCTGCATCGTCCGCCCGGACGCGAGGCCTATCCTGGCGACATCTTCTACCTGCACTCTCGTCTGCTCGAGCGTGCAGTCAAGATGTCCAAGAAGAACGGTTATGGCTCCATGACGGCTCTTCCGATCATCGAGACCCAGGACGGCGACGTCTCGGCCTACATTCCGACCAACGTCATTTCCATTACCGATGGTCAGATCTACCTGCAGTCCGAGCTCTTCTTCCAGGGCCAGCGCCCAGCAGTCGACGTGGGCATTTCCGTGTCCCGCGTCGGTGGCGATGCGCAGACCAAGGCCATGAAGCAGGTCGCCGGCAACCTCCGTCTGGACCTTGCTTCGTACCAGGAGCTCGCCGGCTTCACGCAGTTCGGCTCCGACCTCGACGAGGCCACGCAAAAGCAGCTTACCCACGGCGCTCGCATGACTGAGCTCCTTAAGCAGCCGCGTTACAAGCCGTTTGAGGTTGGCGAGCAGATCGTTACGCTGTTCGCTGGCAACGAGGGCTTCCTGGATGACCTGGAGATCGCCGACGTGCTGCCTTTCCGTGCCGAGCTTATCGAGTACATGGACAATGGCTTTGGCTCGCTGCTCGACAAGGTTCGCGCCAAGAAGATCGATGATGACACCAAGGTTGAGCTCTTGCGCGTCATCGGCGACTTCAAGCAGCAGTTCATGGCCAAGCACCATTCGGATGTTTCTGGATCAGAGGAGAACTAAGCCCCATGGCCAACCTTCGCGACATTAAGAAGCGAATCTCCTCGGTTACCACGACCAAGCAGATCACGCGCACGATGGAGATGGTCTCTACGGCCAAGATTCGTCGTGCCCTCGATCGCTCCAAGCAGGCCGAGCCCTATAAGGAGGCGCTGACCGACGTCATGTTGACGGTCGCCGGCGACGCCTCCTGTTCGGGCACCGATCCCATGCTGCAGAAGCATGAGAGCGTCAAGCATGGCCTGATTGTCGTTATTGCCTCGGACCGCGGCCTTGCCGGCGGTTTCAATACGACGGTGGAGCGCACGGCCGAAAAGCTCGCCGCTTCTTGGGCGAACGACGGCATCGAATGCGAGATCATCGCGTGCGGGCGTAAGCCGGCCACGTATTTCCGTGACCGCGCAAACGTTGTCATGCACTTTGAGGGCAACTCCTCTGAGCCCGATTTCAATCAGGCCCGCATGATCTCCTCTCATATCTGCGATGCGTATCGTGCCGGTGAGCTTGACCGTGTCGAGCTTGTCTACCACCACGCCAAGAACCGCGTGGATCAGGAGCTTCGCGTCGAGCATCTGTTGCCGCTCGACCCCGAGATGATCGCTATGGCCCACGGTCCGCGTAAGAACGAGACCGACGCCCCTAAGCGCATCTCGTCCACGTTCGAGTTCGTGCCCTCTCCCGAGCATGTTCTCGGCAAGCTTGTGCCGTCTTATATCCTGACGGTCATCTACCAGGCCCTGATCGATTCGGCGGCTGCCGAGCAGGGTGCACGCCGCAAGGCCATGCACTCCGCGACGGAAAACGCCACCGCGATCATCTCGACCCTTACCCGCACGTATAGTCGCGTGCGCCAGGCTTCGATCACGACCGAGATTAACGAGATCGTCGGCGGAGCCTCAGCATTGGAGGAACAGTAATGGCTAATAACACCGTAAAGCTTGCGGTCGAGGAAGCCACCAAGAAGACGACTGCCGGTGATGGTCGCATCGTGCGAATCATCGGCCCTGTCGTCGACGTCAAGTTTGACGGCGCGGTGCCCCCGATCTACAACGCGCTCACGGTCGAGGCCGAGACCCCGATCGGTCATCTGAGCACGATCCTCGAGGTCGAGAGCCAGCTTCCGGGCGGCGTCGTCCGCACGGTCGCCATGTCCTCGACCGACGGCCTGCAGCGCGGCCTCATCGCCACCGATACCGGTGAGCCCATGAAGATGCCCGTTGGTCCCAAGACGCTCGGCCGCATTTGGAACGTCATGGGCAAGCCCGTCGACGGCAAGCCCATGCCCGAGGTGGAGGAGTTCTACCCCATCCACCATGCAGCGCCCCGTTTCGACGAGCTCACCACCAAGACCGAGATCTTCGAGACCGGCATCAAGGCCGTCGACCTGCTCGAGCCCTACATCCGCGGCGGCAAGACAGGTCTGTTCGGCGGCGCCGGTGTCGGCAAGACC
>CABQNF010000049.1 GCA_902465465.1 uncultured Collinsella sp.
TCGTGGTGGTTTGGCGGTTACGTAGGCGGAAAAATGCCCGCTTGGATAAACCTAGGCGCGGTGCCAGTCGGTCAGGCAGGCATCGAGGGAGGCGATGAGCGCATCCTTGTCCATGTGACGGCCGATGATGCACAGGCTCGTCATGCGGTCGCCCGTCTCGTCGTCCCAAATCTGCATGATCTCGGGGTTCTCGTCGATGATCTTCTGCTTCTCGCCCTCGGGCGCCGAGTCAACGAACAGGCCGTTCTCCATCAGACGCATCTGGTGGCCGGCCTGCTCAAACATGTAACACATGTCCGGATCGCCGGTCTGCCACAGCGGACCCTTGACGCGAATGACCTCGTCGGGCCACTCCTGCTCAACAAAATTGGTGAACTTCTGCAGGTCAAACGGCTTGCGGCGCGAGTAAACAAAGGTCTCGATGTCGTACTCGAGCACCTCGGGGTCGTCGTGCTCCTCGGGATGCTCCATGGCCTCGATCCAGGCGGCGGAGTTGTAGGCGCGCATAAAGTCGAAGCGGTCGGTGTCGAGCAGCTCCTCCATGGGGACCTCGCCGTTTTGAGCCTCGACAATCACGGCGTCCTTCTGCAGGCTGCGCACGATGGCCTTAAGCTCGGCGATCTGCTCGGGCGTCACGGTATCGGTCTTGTTGAGGATGAGCGTGGAGCAGAACTCGATCTGCTGGATGAGCAGGCTTTCGATGTCGTCCTCGTCGATATCCTCGGCCAGCAGGTCGCGACCGCCGTTGAACTCGTCGTACATGCGGGCGCAGTCGACCACGGCCACGATGTTGTCGAGCGCGAGCTTGGGCTCGCCGCCCACCTTGGCCTCGTCACAGAAGCTTGAGATGGTGTAGGCGATGGGGATAGGCTCGCAGATACCCGATGCCTCGATGATGATGTAATCGAAGTTGCCCGAATCGGCGATGCCCTGCAGCTGGTTGGCCAGGTCGTCCGAAAGCGTGCAACAGATGCAGCCGTTGGTGAGCGGGATGAGGTCATCGGTCTCGGAAAGGCCGCCGTCGGCGATAAGGCTGGCGTCGACGTTGATCTCGCCGATATCGTTGACGATCACGGCGGCGCGGATGCCGCCGTCGTTAGCGAGGATGTGGTTGAGCAGCGTGGTCTTGCCGGCACCGAGGTAGCCGGTAAGCATGATGATCTTCACGGGTTTATTGGGCATGTGCCCTCCTTTGTTAGACATGGCTTACAGTTGAATCTTATGCCAAACGCCTGCTCTTATACCCACGCGCCGGCAAATAACACAAGCTACTCCCAGGCTCCCCATACATCGGGGCAATAACCGACGGTGGCCTTTTTGCCGTTGCGTACGATGGGCTCGGCCAAGACCTGCTGATTCTCGAGCAGTTTATCAAAGCGCTGACTGGGGGTAAGGTGCTGGATGAGTGCGAGCGTCTCCTCGTCCTTGGCCCTGGGGTTGAGCAGCTTGTCGATGCCGCCGACCGCCTGCATCACGCTCGTGAGCTCGCCCTTGCTCATCTCCTTTTCCTTAAGGTCGATAAACTGCACCTTAATGCGGCGCTCCTTAAAATAACGCTGAGCCTTCTTGGTATCGAAAGACTTTTTGGTGCCAAAAATTTGCACGTTCATGTATTTGTTCCGCCGTTCTACCTGATAAAGTTGGTGCGCTCGCGATCGGCTTCGGGGGCTTCGATGCCGGCGGCCTGTCCAGCTTCGATGCAGCGCAGGAGCCAGGCCATGTTCTTGCCGATGTTGCGCATGGTGGCCAGGCCCTCGGCATCCTGGGCGGCCTCGCCCGGCATGGCACCAAAGACGTTGTTCCAGTACGTGGAGGCAACCACGGGCATCTGGTTGATGGTGAAGTACTTGTTGAGTACGTCGAAGGTCGTCGACGTGCCGCCGCGACGGGCGACGGCGATGGCAGCGCCCGGCTTGTGCGCAAAGGCCTTGCTGCCGGCATAGAAGGCGCGATCGAGGGCCGAAAGGATGCGACCGCTGGGGTGCGCATAGTAGACGGGCGAGCCAAAGACAAAGCCGTCTGCCTGCTCGGCGGCAGCGATGAGCTCGTTCACCACGTCATCGTCAAAGGTGCAGCGCCCGCCAAGCTTGCTGCACTGACCACAGCCGATGCAGTCGCGAATGGGCTTGGCGCCCAGCTGAAACACCTCGGTATCAATGCCTTCGGCGTTGAGCTGCTCGGCGACCTCGGCGAGTGCGCGGGCGGTGTTGCCGTTTGCCTTGGGGCTGCCATTGACCAAAAGAACCTTCATCACAAACTCCCTCTGCTTTTGGTGACTTCTGCAGAGGATTATCGCACGCGGCGCGGGCGCGGTGCTAATCCAGTTTGGTACCTGGCACCTGCACGGCTTTCCCGAGCAACGCCTTGAGCTCGTTCAAAATGGAAACGGGCTGACGGTCGACGCCGTCCAGATGGAGCGTGGCCACGCGAATGGGTGGCTGATATTCAAATGGGCCAAAGAGCACGGGCGAACCCAGGAACCGCTCGATTTCCTCTGCAATCGCATCGGTTTCTTCGGGATCAAAGTCGTCGAAAAGAGCCACGAACATCGGCCCCGTCGAGCGGAACATACGACCCTTACCGCGCGAGCATTCCACCAGACAGGCGGCACATTCTGCCAAAACGCGGTCGCCCGCATCAAAGCCAAAGCGGGCATTGACCTGAGCGATATCGTCGATTTTGATGGCGATCAAACCAGCCTTGCGCGCCACGCGACGCATTTCGCCAATGGCGTTGACCAGGGCGTGAATATCGCCCAAGCCGGTCACGGAATCGGTCGTATCTGCCAAGCTTCGGTTGATGATAATGCCCACATACATGCCGGGCTCGGTATCGGTGCCGTCCAAGCGGTAGCCCGTGCAGTCGCAAAGCACGTATTTTCCGGTGGCATCCATTACGCGATACTGCATGTAGTGGAAGTGCCACGTGCCGTTTATCACCATGTCGAGCTCGGCACGTACGTTGTCGCGGTCCTCGGGATGAACGCGGGCGAGCCACATGTCGAGTGAGTTAAAAGGGTGCTGGGAGGGCAGGTCAAAATCGCGCACGGCGTTAACCGACCATTGCGATTCTCCCGTATCGAGATTGAGGATAAACGGATAGCGCGTCTCGGAGCTCATGGAGATCGCTTGGAACACCCGGTCGTTGCAGGGAAGCTGATCGACGATTGGGCGTTGCGGCGCGTCATCGTCTTTCGGTTGCTGCACACGATGCATAAGCTTATAGCGATACATTTTGCGATCGGCATCCATCGTCATCTGGCGACGCGTGTCGCCAGCAAGTGGATCGACGCGCGAGCAGCCAAAGCTAAAGCTGCCGATCATGGGCGCCTTGCCACCTGAGCTCGCCTCGATCAGCCCGGCACGTACCTGCTCCAAGCGCTGCTCGAGTTCGGTCTCGTTTGCGGAGAGCGAGATAAGCACAAACTCGTCTCCACCGATACGGAACAGCATCTCATCGTGCTCCATGGTTTCGGAGAGCGTGCGGCAGATGCCCAGAATATAGCGATTGCCTTCGGCGTGGCCAAACCTATCATTGCAATGCTTGAGATGGTCGATGTCAATATAGGCGCAGGTGAAGGGGTCGCCTTTGCGCCAGAGTTGCTCGACGTGACGGTCGAATCCGTTGCGGTTGCCCAAGTTGGTGAGCGGATCGATATAGGCGTTGCGCTCAAGCAGCTGGCGCTCTTGTTGCAGGATGGCATGCGTCTTTTGCAGTTGCTCACCAACGGCGCGTAGCTCAGCAGGCAGCGCGGCAACATCGAGTTCAGCGGTCGAGACGCCGTTCGCAAGTCGCTGAAGATAGGCAATAATCGATTGCTCGCCCAGGCGATATGACTCGTTCATGATGGATAACCTCCTTGGGCGGAACAACGGTTTGTATCATATCCCCAATTCGGTTTGAATTGGGGACATAAGTTAGCTAATGGAGACAAATATCCCCTTCGACGGTGGCGTTTTGCGCGCGAGCGTATCAGTTGTTATTGCCACCATCGAGCAATGCCTCAAAATCCTTCGCCGGCATGGGGCGGTAGTAGAGGAAGCCCTGAGCGTAGCGGGCGCCCATTTGTCGTAGCATGTTCGCCTGCTCATTTGTCTCGACGCCTTCGACCACGACGGGCAGATGGAGCGACTGCGCCATTTCGAGCATCGATGAAATGATTTGCGTGCTGCGGCCTTGATCGCGGTCGGTGGGCACAAAGGTGCGGTCGAGCTTGATGACGTCGACGTTGACGTTCTTGAGCATCGCGAGCGTGGACTGACCGGTGCCAAAATCGTCCATATAGGTCGAGAGGCCGCGGGTGTGCAGATCTGCGGTCAGCTTATCCACGGCCTCGGATTCTCCCGTATAAGCCGTCTCGGTGATCTCGATACGCATGAGCTCGGGCGGTAGGTTGTATTGGGCGGCGAGCGTCCCCATATGTTCGGCAACGTCGCAGGCAAGGATATCCACGCGCGACACATTAAGCGAGACCGGAACCACGCGAAGACGGCGATCGAGACGCTCGCGAAGCCATATGGCGACACCCTGCCAAATGTACTTGTCGAGCGTCACTACAAAGCCGCTTTCCTCGAGTGCGGGGATAAACGTTGCGGGCGAAATGAGAGAGCCGTCCTTGTCAATCCAGCGGGTGAGTGCTTCGGCGCCAATAATCTCGCCGGTTTCCATATCGACCTGGGGCTGAAGATAGTACGTGATGCGACCATTTGACAGCGCGTACTGGAATTCGGTCAGCGTGCGGTGGAACGCGACTTCGCGCTCGTACTCCGTGGGGCGGAAAATGGAAATGCGCTCCTTAAAGTCGTTTTTTGCGCGTCGATTGGTAAACATGGCCTTTGCCTGCGCATCGATGGTGATTTCCTCATTGGAGTCGATGGGGTAAACGCCCATGGACGGCCAGAAACCTACGCCGTCATCATGCCTGGCTACTGCCTCACGAACGCGGTTGTAGATTTGATGGACGGTGATGTGCTTAAAGGGGATGAGTACACAAAAGTCATCTTGGCCCCAGTACCCTGCGACGCCCATATCGGCATTCTCGATGTCCTTGAGGACCGTGCCCACATCGGCGAGTACGCGGTCGCCCTCGGCCTGGCCGTGCCATTCATTAAACAGGCGCATGTGGCCCATGTCGACCGTGGCGATGCACCAGGTGCCGTTGCGCCTTGTTTCGAGAAATGCGTTGGCGCGCCGCATAAACTCGCTGGGTCGATAGAGGCCCGTGAGCGAGTCGATACGTTCGGCGATGGCGCTTTTGCGCTCAGCCTCGGGTATGGGGAGGCTGTCGTTGGGAACAAGCCCGCCGGCCGTGCGAAGGCGACGGTCGAGTTCGCCTAAAACGGCGGTCGCCTGATGGGTTAAGTGCTCGTAAAATGCCGGGACGACAAGACAGACGGGAGTAATGGTGTCGCCTGCGATTCGAACAGGAGCGAAAACGGCCTCTTTAAGGTGGCGGGTCAGTTGCTCGAATGCCTCGTGGTCTAGGTCGTTGCTGAGCACGACGAACTGGACGCTTCGTGAACGGTAGACCCGGCTCCTGCCGCGGGTGATCGACAGCATGCGGCCTGCGTATTCGGCAAGCATGTTGTCGACAGCCTCGGCCCCGTAGAGCTCGTTGAGCTTTGTCGTGCCACGAACGCGCACCGCTATAAGCCCTGTCTCGCAACGATCGCGGCGGCAGGCGTCGATGGCGTTGGCCAGCATGCGCTGCGTTCCGAGGCCTGTGGCGGCGTCGACGGTTTCGGCAAGTGAGTGGTTGACGAGCTCGCCGACATAGAGCGAGGGGACATTTCCGTCTCCGTCGATACGAAACCCGCGAGCACGGCAAAGGACGTAGTCGCCGACGGCGTTGCGCACACGATACTGCATGACGCGACGGTGCTTGGTGCCGTTGTAGACTTGGTCGATGTCGTTGATGCAGGCCTCAAGGTCGTCGGGATGGACGCGCGTTTTCCAGTAATCGCGACAGTTGTCAATGTGCTCCGAGGGAAGGCCAAGATCGCGCAAGGCACCTTGTGACCAAAGGGTGCGATGTTTGTCCAAGTTCTCGATAAAGAAATAACGGCCCTCGTTGAGCATCGAAAAGGCGTCAAAAATACGATCGCTTATTTCGAAGTCGTCGGCGTGAACTTGCGTGATATTGCGTCGATCGAGGTGCATGGCATGACGTAGCTTGTAGTCGTACATGCGATGGTCGGCATCGAGCGTCATGCGATTGGAAGCCTCGCCCAGGGCGGGGTCGGCATGTGACACTCCGTAGCTAAACGAGCGGGGCATCTCGGAATCGTTGTTTTTGAGTAGAACCGTTCGGCAGTGTTTCAGACGTTCGGCGAGGTCGTCCTCGGTTGCAATCGTAGATAGGATGGCAAACTCGTCGCCGCCTATGCGAAACGCCGCTTCGCCCACCTTCATATACAGCTTAAGATAGAGACTTACCTGCAAGATATAGCGGTTGCCCTCGTCATGCCCAAAGACGTCGTTGCAGTGCTTGAGATTGTCGATATCGATGAACGCCATGGTAACGGGGGCGTCCTGCTCCCAGAGCTCCTCGAGGGAACGGGCAAAGCCGCCACGGTTGCCAAGCCCAGTAAGCTGGTCGGTAAAGGCAGTCCTGATCAGATCCTCCTGCCGCTCGAGAAGGTCACGGACGGTCTTTTCGAGCGTTTCGGTGTAATTGCTGACAGTATCCATGTTCTAAGCGGCTTTCTGAGGTCGGGGCGGATTGCGTCGGGCGAGCTCGTTGTGTACACGCGTCGTTGCTCGGCGTTTTGCATGTATCCAGGCCCCCGCCTTGCTGCGTTGTTGAGTTAATTTGTCGGCTAATGTTCACTGTTGATAACAGCTGAGTAGTGTAAACAATAGTGCACAATTATATATGGGTGCACATGCTGTGGGCGGCTATTATTCGACAAGCGGTAGCGCGACGATGCGATGTTCGATGAAAATGCGACTGAGACGATATATGTTGACGGGTATACTTGTTCCGTTTGAATTTGTGGGGACGGAGATGGTCGCATGGCACAGTCAAATACGACGCGCACGGTGGGGCTGGCACTCGAGGGAGGCGGCTACCGCGGTATGTATACGGCGGGCGTGCTCGACGTTTGGATGGAGCACGGCTTAACTTGCGACCATATGGTGGGTGTCTCGGCGGGCGCGGCGTTTGGCTACAATTTTAAATCGCGCCAGATCGGCCGCGCCATTCGCTACAACAAGGCCTATTGCGCCGACAAACGCTATGCGAGCGTGACCAGCTGGCTGCGAACCGGCGATATGTTC
>CABQNF010000050.1 GCA_902465465.1 uncultured Collinsella sp.
ATCTGCGACACGATTCTCCCGAGACATAAGGAATTACGGTTACTGGTACAGCCGGGGATTTGCACCCCGATTCTCCCAAACGCGCAGGAAAGCCGCGCATTCGTGCGTCTCCGCACCACCATCTAGGCCATCGATTATTACTGTCAGTATGGTAGCACGCAAAAGGGCCCCGCACACAGGCGAAGCCCAAGGTAAAAGCTATTGTTTGCGATAGGAAAGGGTACGGACGGAACGCAAGGTAAAATGATCCGTTTTCCTCCGTCCCCAAGGGATCAATGCTTTCCGCCGTGGCTGTTGCGCCAGATTTCGCGGCCCAGCATCAGCGCCAGCACCAGCGCACTCACGTAGCCCATAAAGCCAATGACCGGGATACCAAACACAACCGGCTCGATGCGCGCGTAGTACACCACCGACGAACCGATAAACAGGCCGGCGATCACAATTGCCATCGACATGCGGTCGATAATTCCACCCAGCTGTCGCAGCGCCTTATCGCTGCTCATGATCTGCGTGTTCACCTTAAGCTGGCCGCGCGTGAGCATGCGCGACGCCAAGCCCAGATACTCGGCCGCCTCTAGCGAGCCTTTTGCCGCGCGATAGCTGCTCGCGGCAAAATCGCGCCCCATTTCGCGGACGCGCGCATAGGTGCTCTTCTCGTTTTTGATGTGCGTCTGGATGATCTGGATCATGTTGACGTTGGGCATGTACTCGGTCAGCAGGCCCTCGAGCGTCACCATGCCGCGCGCGAACATCGTCACCACGCTCGGCAGCTCAACATCGTTTTTGCGCGCCAGGTTTAGCAGCGAGGTCAAAAACTCGCCGATATCCAGGTCTTTAAGGTCGAGGCCCGCAAAGTCGGCGACGATAAAGTCCAAGTCGGACAAAAAGGCCGAATGGTCGAGCTCGGCCGAGTCGCCGCGCGTCACGGCAAAGCGCATAAGCGAATCCTTGAGCTTGGGCACGTCGCCCTCAGCCACGGCGAAAATCATGTCCTTGACGATACCGCGGTCGTGGCTCGACATGCGCCCGACCATGCCCAGGTCGATAAAGTAGACGATGCCGTCCTTGAGAATGATGTTTCCCGCATGCGGGTCGGCATGGAAAAAGCCGTCATCGAGCACCTGCGTCGAATAGTCCTCGACGATCGCCGAGCCGATCTTTTCCAGGTCATAGCCCTCGGCCACCAGGCGCTCGGGATCGGCAATCGAGATGCCGTCGATGTAATCCATGACCACGACATGCTCGGTGCACAGATCCAGATAGGATTTGGGACACGACACGCCATGCACACTTTTGTGGAACTCATAGAAATCGTTGAGGTTTTTGGCCTCGGCCAAAAAGTTGGTCTCCTCGCGAAACGAGGTCCACAGCTCTTCGACCACGCCATGCAGGTCCACAAACTGATCGGTGTTGACGAACTTGGAAACGATGCGCACCACCGAACGGATGATGTCGATGTCCTGCGCCATGACCTGCTGCGCGCCGGGGCGCTGCACCTTAACGGCCACGTCCTCACCGGTCACCAGGCGGGCGCGGTGTACCTGCGCGAGCGACGCGCTACCGAGCGGGTTGGGGTCGATCGCGTCGAACATCTGCCCCAGGCGCTGGCCGTATTCCTCTTCCAGGCAGCGGAGCACTACCTCATACGGCACCGGCTCTACGTCGGAGCGCAGACGGCGCAGCTCATCGCAAAACCGCTGCGGTAAAATCTCGGAGCGGTTAGCCAGAATCTGCCCCATCTTAACGAACATGGGGCCGAGCTCTTCGAGCAGACGACGCAGGCGCACCGGCGTGAGGTTATCCCATACGCGGTACTTTTTGACCAGGCGAACGATCTGCCCGATGCGTTCGCGGCGGCCCGCCGGCGTGAGCTGGTATTCCTCGTCCGGCGCCATCGCGTCGGGCTCTTCGGGGACCATATCGACAGCGCGCGGCTTCTTGCGAGCGCCCGAGACGGCGGCCTCAACCTCATCGACAACCGCCGTCTCGTCACCCAAGGGATCTAAATTGTTGTAATCGGTGGTGGAATCTGCCATCTGCGCTGCTACTCGGCCTCTTCGGCGTCCTCTGCGTCGTCGGGCTCAACAGACTCGACGGGCACCGAGGTCACGTTGTCCTCGACCGAATCGACGATGTCGCGCACATGGGCCAAAAAGGCCGTGCGCTCGGGGGCGGTCATAACGCGGACGCGGGCCAGGATGAGCTCGTCGAGCACGCGCTGTGCCGCAGTCTCGCCCTGCATGCCCAGACGCTCGGTCAGGTCGGAGATGGTGCCGCCGGCCTGCTCGAACATGTCGGACACGCTGCGGGCGATATCGGGGGTGCCGGCATCCTTGCGGACCTGCTCGCCCTTGGTACCGAGGTCGTCGAGAACCTTCTTGCCGCCCTCGACGGCAACGGCGGCGGCGCCGAAGCCCACGTTGATGGCACCGTTAACAAGCTGATCGAGTTTCATAACCATGGTTGACTCCAATCATGAACAATTGCATTGGACTTCTTGTACCCAAGATTGGGCGAACGACACAAAATCGTTTTACCGCCAAGATAGGAATCGAGCGGGGCAAAGCCTTTGACGGCGTTTGCCCCGCTCGCTCGTTGCAAGGTTGTCTTTACCTCACGTTATCGTTCATCGCGAAGGAATTCTTCATGGCACAGCTCGTGGTGTAGAGCACCTTGCCCAACAGAGCATCGGTCTCCACGCGCACGAGCTCGGCAAACTTCTCGTTGGCGCGGGCGAGCTCGGCGGGCACCTCGGCCTCGGGCAGGGCGGCTACGACAGCGTCAACGTCGTGAATCTGCTTGTGGCCCATGCCGCCGACCTTCTCCTGATAATCCTCGACCGCGCGACCGCACTCATGGAAGCGAACATCGGCCAAGGCGCCGATCAGGCGATTTGCCCAATAGAAATTCTCGGACGTCACGCGAGCCTGCGTGTCGGCATAGTACTCGGGCATGGTCTCGACGTTGGCGTACAGCGGCACGAGCGCGTTAAACGAGTTGGAGCCAAACGCCATCCACTGCACGGCGCGATACGCCGGCTGCACATAGGGACGCAGCTGCAACACGGCGAGCTGGCTGTTGCGGTTGATACCGATGGGACGATAGGCGCCGCGCGTGGCGGGCGTACCCTTGCTGCCGTAGCAGTCGTACTCCGTACCCTGGTAGTGGCTCGAAAGCACGTACTTGATGTCCTCGATGGTCACCTTGCGCTCGGGCACACGGCTCCAGGGGATGTCATCGCTCTCGGGCGTGTAGTCGGCCTCAGGACCGTCCCACACATCGCTGGGGTTGAGGCAGCGCTGCATGTACCAGGCGCGCGGCGTGTTGTAGACGTGATCGCTGTCGCTGTGCGAGCCAAAGGCCTCGCGCGGGTTAAAGACCGCAGCGGGACCGTCGCCCTTAACGCCCAGCGTCAGGTCCAGATGCCACTCGGCCATCCAGGAGCGCAGGTCGGCGGAGCACATGTGGTCGACCTGGGCGCCCTCGGCGTCGTCCAGGTCAAAGCTATCGATACCCAGCTGGTTAGGCATGGTCACATAGGCGTCATCGGGCACGCGCTTGGCGATCCAGTGGTGGCCGCCGATGGTCTCGAGCCACCAGATCTCGTCAACGTCACTAAAGGCGATGCCGTTGTTCTCGTAGGTACCGTAGCGCTCGAGCAGGTCGCCCAGAATGCGCACGCCGTCGCGGGCAGACTTGGCGTACGGCAGCACCAGGGTCACCATGTCCTCCTCACCCAGACCGCCGGGCTGCACCGGAACATAGCCGTCCTCGCCCTCGTTGCCCTTGGCGGGCACGTAGTCCACGAGCGGATCGGCGCCGCGGACGCGCTCGTTGGTGGTGAGCGTCTCGGTTGCGGACATGCCAACATTGAGCTCGTTGAAACCGGCCTCGGCCCAAATGCCGTGACCGGGAACGACGTCGGGGACGCTCGTGTAGCGCATGGGGTTGTCGGGCAGTTCAACGGTCAGGTGACTCAGGACGCTCGTGTAGACGCGCGGCTGCTCGTCGGGATGTACCACGCGCATGCGCTTGGGCTCAAACACCCCGTTGGACGAGTCCTCATTGCGGGCGACAAGCGTCGACCCGTCGTAGCTCGCGTTCTTACCAACCAAAATCGTTGTGCACGGCATGCGCATCCTCCTTGAGCGAAGAAATCAAACGGCAACAGTGTATCGCTTTGGCTCAAAAAGGGCGAAATCGCAGTCCCCGCGACGTCCCCGCAACCCCCGTGGTCAAAAAATGCCAAATATGAGTACTGTCACCAATTTAGTAGTAGCAAATTACCTTGTAACGAGTGCAGAAATCCCCATTTGTCCAAAAGCAAGACAACGTTATTCCCCATAGGTTCAATAAAATGGGCTCCCTAGCGATAATGAATATCGTTAGGGAGCCCAAATCTCATAAAACATATGTGACTATCTTGGCAGCAGTACTCATATTTGGCATTTTTTGACCGCGTGGTATATATCTAACCCCTCAAACAGCCCAAAACACCTATTTCGATGCGCGCTCCGCCGCCTCGATCACGTGCTTGGCGAGAATCGCAGTGGTCACAGCCCCCACGCCGCCCGGCACGGGTGTGATGGCGTTAACGATCGGCTCCGCAGCATCAAAATCGACGTCGCCGACCAGCTTGCCGGCGGCCTCATCCCAGTTGATGCCCACATCGACGATCGTCTGGCCCTCGCGAACCGCATCCGCGCCAATCGCGCACGCACGTCCAACTGCGGCAACAACAATGTCGGCAGCACGGCACTCGGCAGCCAAGTCGCGCGTATGCGTATGGCACGTCGTCACTGTGGCATTGCGAGCCGTAAGCATGGCGGCAACGGGACGGCCAATCACCAGCGACCGACCAACGACCGCAACCTTGGCACCGTCCAGCTCAACGCCGTAATGGTCCAGCAACGCTAGCACTGCCTCGGCCGTGCAGGGAGCAAAGCCCTCGCCTCGCCCCGAGAGCGTGGTGAGCAGCGAGGCCGGCGTCATGGAGTCAACATCCTTGGCAGGATCGAGTGCCGCGGCAACTGCATCCTCGTCAAGCCCAACGGGCAACGGACGAAACATCAGGCAGCCATGAACAGCGGGGTCGGCATTGATGTCCTCGATGGCCGCCAACAGCTCGTCCTGCGAAACATCGGAGGGAAGCAATACGCAGCGAGCCTCAATGCCGACCTTCTCGCAGCGTTTGAGGGCACCGCGCTCGTAGGACAGGTCGTCCTCGCGCTCGCCCACGCGCACGATAGCAAGCGTCGGCACAACGCCGCGCTCACGCAAAGCCGCGCAGCGAGCAGCGAGCTCCTCGGTCAAAGCACGGGCAACGGGAGCGCCCTTCAGCAGCTCTGCCATGGCTATCCCCTCTTCCTCGCGGCGTCAGCGGCACGGCGCGCCAGCGCATCGGCGCGCGGCAGCCACGTATCCAGCAGCTCATCGCACGCCGCCTCGAGCTCCTCGGCACGGGCACGATCCTTCATAGACGTGGTGTTCGCAAAGAGCGTCAAGCTCGCGCCCTGCATGGCCGCGCGGCAAAACACGGCGCCGCATGCCACGTCGGACAGCAACTGCCGGGAGCCCTTGTCCGCCATGTCCTCGAGCAGCGCCAGCGCACGACCGCAGGCATCCATGATCCGATATGGCGGCATGGCGGCCACGTGCAACGCATCCTGAATCGCCGCGGGTCGAGCGGGATCATCACGAGGAATACCGTATGCCGCAGACACCTGGCCGTACGCACGAACGTCCTCGGCAACCAAACCAACAAGTTCCTGCGCTAACTCATCCGCCTGGGCAAATGCGCGCGTCAGATCGTCTGCGCGATCGGCAAGCGCAGGGTTCGTCGCGCCATAGCGAGCAACCATCCCGCACAGCGAGGCGCCCAGTGCCCCCACAAACGCGCTGGCGCTGCCGCCGCCGGGAACAGGCTCGCGCGCGGCCAACGCTTCGGCAAAACCGCGACAGGTTTTATCCATCATCTCTTGGCTCATCGAAACACCTCTGCCTAGAGCGCCGGTCGCCACGGACCGCGCCGGAATAAAAAATGGGACAACGACGCCAGGAAGCGGTTGTCCCATTCATCGGTTTTATTGAAGCCCAGTCTAACCCATAAGACAAAGGCTGTCAGGAGCTCTGGCTATCGGCGTTTCCGATTGCCGGCTATAGGCACGGGCGCCTAATCCACCTGAAACGTCGGTAGCAGCGTGTCGATAATCTTCGACCCCATATCGCGGTTTGCAGTCGAGTACTCCAAATGCGCCGTGGCAATCGTCGAATCCGTGACGATCGTCTTTTCGTAAATGATCGTATCGTCCTCACACCACGAGACCACGTACCAGTTGTCGCCCTCTGCGGTATAGAGGTCGGCCTTGCCCGAGGTGTCCACGTCGACGAACATCTCGTGTGCGGTTTCTTCGTTAATGTTGACGTAGCCAAACAGGTTGATTACAAAGCCCGTCTCCGGATCCTCATACCTGGCACCACTGCCGCTGGGAGTTTCTTCCATCTCAAAGCGATTGGGAATCGACATGCTATAAGGGTGAAGGTCGTTCGTGTACGTATGCACGTCGGTCAGGTAATCGTCCGAATCGCCCGAGCCGTAGTATGCCGACTCGTCCTCGGGAACGGCCTCGTCATCCGACGACGAAGACTCCTTGGCCTTGGACTTGTCATCCTTCTTCTTGGCAGAAGAATCTTTCTCGTCCGAAGACCCAGTATCGATCACCGAAATCTGCGTGTCAGAGCTCTTGGACCCGTTAAGCATCGTGAGCGCAAACACCGTGCCGTCCCATGCGCCTGCCCCAAACATGGGACACATGGCCCACCTTTCGAGACTCCCGGGCAGCACAAGCTGGGGCATATCTATAAGTAAGGAACCCGTTGGGGAACGGCCGCGCAACGGTCACAAGCGATGAACGGAGGCATAAGCCGCACAGTACACAGAGACATCCGCCACCAGCGCAATCAGAACCCCAACAGCATGCGGCGCCGTGATGTCATCGGCAGACAAGGAGGACGCCGCCATGAAGAAAAAGACCCTATCGATCCTTTCCCTTTGCATCGCCCTCTTTGCCGCATTTGCCCTTGTCGGCTGCGGCGGAAGTGCGTCAAGCGGAGGCAGGGGCAGCAGCGCATCCAAGAGCGAGAGCAAGGAAAAGGCCCCCGTCGCCAAGAAGACCGACTTTATCTGGTTTAAGGTCGAGATGCCCGAGGGCGTTGGCGTAAGCGACTCGGCAGGCAAGAACGCCGACAGGGTCCAGCTC
>CABQNF010000051.1 GCA_902465465.1 uncultured Collinsella sp.
TCAACATAGGCGGTCATGACCTCGTCCGCCTTGTGCGTCGTAATCTGCAGCGTCACGCGGTCGTATCGACGATAGAAGCTGTCAATGGTCTTGGTCGAAATAAACTGGAACACGATGGAGTACGCTGCCTTGTCCCAGCCAAACATAAAGCCAAAGATCGCCAGGATAAAGCAGTTGAAACCAAAGATGACGCCCCAGATGGTCTTGCCCGTGTGGTTGGAGACCCACAGCGCGATAAAGTCGGTGCCGCCGGTGGATGCGCCGGACTTGAGCGCGATGGCAGCGCCCAGACCCGAGACCACGCCGCCAAAAATGATGAGCATGATCTTGTCGCCCAAAAACGGGGCGAAGTGAAAGACGTTGAGGAACAGCGATGAAAGCACGACCTGCATCATCGAGAAGATGACGAAGCGCTTGCTAATGCCGCTCCAGCATAGGAGCGCCACGGGGATGTTGAGTGCAAGCATACCGAGCGAGATGTCGATGTGAACGCCGCCAAGCGAGGTAACGCGATCGAGCAGGACCGCGACGCCGGTGAGACCACTCGGAAGCAGGTCGGCGGGCCGAATGAACGCCTGGATCAGGAATGTCTGGAGAACGGCGGAAATGGTGACCGCCGCGGCAGTAATGGCACGGCGAACGATGGTGAGGCGGCCGAGCACGAGCACGCGGTCCGTGAGCTGATCGATGGCGTTCGCCACGGAGGCTCCTTTCGAAGGCAGATCCAGTTGTGAGGCATGCCCGCGATTGTAGCATGGAGCGTGCGGGAGCGCTTCAATTCACCCTCTCTCGACGACCAAAACGGGACCAGCAACCCCCACAACCAAAGGGCAAAATTCCAAGTGAGTAGACTTTTTACGATCTGCCGAGCACACCCAAAAATAGCCACCTCTGTGACCTGCGGTTTTACAAAGGAAGATATGTTTTGTGCTCGGCCTGCGCCAAAAAGTCTACTCACTTAGCCCGAATCGAAGCCAAACAGATCAAAATCGAAACCGAATTGAGCCAGTCCACCGCAAAAAACGTTTGAACCCGTGCTTCTTGCGGTGAATCGACGCTACAGAGCGGCCAAAATGTCGGTCAGATTGTCGATAACGACATCGGCTCGCGATTGATCGAGGTTGACGCCCTCGTGCGGGCGCAGCGCCAGGACGCGGGCGCCGGAGCGCTTGCCGGCCTCGATCCCCATAGGCGAATCCTCGATAACCAGGCACTCGGCAGGCTCCATCCCCAGCGCCTCCATGGCACGCAGGTAAATCTCGGGATCGGGCTTAAACGCACTGCACTCGTGACCGCTGATGGTGTAATCCAGCACATCGGCAATGCCAGCAATCTCCACCAGCTCGTCGATCAGCTCGCGATAGGACGAACTCGCGATGGCACACTTCACGCCACGCTCGTGCAGCTTGCGCATCACCGGCTCCGTCTGCTCGTTGAGCAGCTCGGCATACGGAACGGGGTGGTCCGGGCTGTAGACCTGCTTGTACTCCACGCGCAGACGCTCGCGCAGCTCAACATCGTCGGGCACCAGCGCCTCCCAAATGGCAGGCTCGTTAGACCCCGAAAGATCGGGGATCTCGTCAAAATGGAACCCCTTCTCTTCCATAAACGCCACGCGACGACGGTTGTAGAACCACTCGGTATCGACCAGCACGCCGTCCATGTCAAACAGCACCGCCTTGATCATACGCATCTCCTCCCACCTGCCAAAAAGGGTCAGGTTTATTTTGGTGGGTTTTATCTGGGGCTTTACGGCGCGACAGACGCACCCTCCCCAAAGCAAAAAAGGGGACGGGGCGCAAACCCCATCCCCTCTCAATCAACCCGTAAGGTCTACTTACTTGTGATTAGTAGGAAAGCTTCCACATGTAGCGACGCATGGTCAGCGGGTGCTGACGGGCCTCGGCGATCTGGTTGCCGTACTCGCGCATAACGGCGAGGTGCAGCAGCGGGTTGAAGTAGGTGATGACGCTCGCGGGCACGGCGTCAGCCAGGCCGTAGTCCTTGGAGTCGATCAGAGCGACCTTGGCGCCCATGCGCTCAAGGAAGGTGAGGGCGCGGGCGTCCATCGGACGGGTGGCGCCATCGGACATGAAGAAGACGTAGGGCTTACCCTCGGTGGAAACCTCGAACGGGCCGTGGAAGTACTCGCCGGTGTTGTAGGCGGCGGCGTCGATCCACTGCATCTCGGTGAACAGGAAGGCGGCGTGAGAATAAGCCATCTTCTCGGAGGCACCGGAAGCCATGAAGTAGATCATCTTGTCGTCCTTGAAGTCCTCGGCGAACTTCTTGGCGAGCTTCTTGCAGTGCTGAGCGGCGTTCTCGCAGAGATCGAAGATGTTGGTGAGGCCGGTGATCATGTCCTCGTAGTGGTCATAGCCCTCGGTCTGCTGAAGGATCTCGAGAGCAAGAGCGATAGCATAGCCGGGCTTCTCGCACTTGGCAGCGTAGTTGGCGTGGAAGCCGTGAACGATGACGTGGTCGGCGTCGACGGTCAGAGCGGAGCCAGCCTTGTTGGTGAGGGAGACGACCGGGCAGTTGTGCTTCTTGGCGGTCTTGTTGGCCTCGACGGTCTCGGGCGTGGAGCCACCGAGGGAGCAGGTGATCACGAAGGTGTGCTCGTTGACCCAGGAGGGCGTGTCGTAGTTGAACTCGTTAGCAGTGAAGATCTGAACGTTCAGCTTGTCCGTGTTGTTGGCCAGGAAGTACTTGGCGGGGTAAAGGTCGGACATGGAAGCGCCGCAGCCGACGAAGGCGACGCTGTGGATCTCGTGGTTGGACAGGACGTCAGCGACGATCTGCTTAGGGAGGTTAAGGTCGATCTCGTACATCTGACACATTCCTTTCGATTTTTGCGGCGCCACATTGCCGGGCGCTCGCAGGGTTACCGTGGTTTGGACCGAGTCGCCGGCCCGTTGAGGATGTGACAAAGGGACTGCCCTTTGTCACATTTTGGGGATGGAAGCCTGCCTGGGGTATGGGATGCCAGGCAGGCCCCCGGGGGAAAGCGGTTAGGCGCTTAGTCGCGACTAGGCCAGGATGCCGGCCGCGGAGAGGGCGATGCCGCCCACAATGGCGATCACGAGAAGCCAACCGGTGTTGACGTTCTTCTTGATGAGCCAGTACATAAGGCCGGTGAGGCCGAGGGAGATCATCTGGGGCATCATGCCGTCCAGGATATCCTGAATCACGACGGTGCCCTCAGCGAACTGCAGCGGGGTGGTGGCGCCGATCAGCGTGGCGATCATGCCGCCCACGGACATAAGACCCACGATGCCGCAGACATACATGAGCTTCTCCATGAGGTCGCCGCCCTGAAGCTTGCTCAGGTACTCGTGGCCGCCCTGATAGCCCATCTTGGCTGCGAACCAAGTGATCAGCACAGAGGGGACGATGGAGATGAGCATGGCCAGGATCGGGCCCATGATGGAGCCCTGCTGAGCCAGCTGAACGCCCAGGCCAAAGGCGATAACGCGGATGGTGCCCTGGAAGAAGGAGTCACCGATGCCGGAAAGCGGACCCATGAGGGAGGTCTTGACCGCGTTGATCGAATCGGGATCGAAGTTCTCGGGATCCTTGGCGTACTCCTCCTCCATGGAGGCGGCGAGGCCCAGGATGAAAGCGCTCGTCTGCGGGGTGCAGTTGTAGAACGCCATGTGACGGTGGTAAGCCTCTTTCTTAGCAGCGAGCTGCTTGGGGTCGGACTCATCCGGATAGAGGCGGTCGAGCGTGGGAACCATGCCGTAGAGGAAGCCCATGTTCATCTGACGCTCGTAGTTCCAAGAGGCCTGGATGGCCCAGGAGCGCCAGAAGAACTGGCTGACCTTCTTGTTCAGGGACACGTCCTTGGTTGCGGTTGCCATAGTGTGTTCCTCCTTAGTCTTCGTCGTCTTCGAGCGGATCGTAGTCGGAATCGACGCCGGCAGCAGCATGGGAACCGTTGAACTTGAAGCCCATGAAGACGACAGCCAGGCACACACCGATCAGAGCGACCGCGATGACGGACAGGTTGAGGTAAGCGGCGAGCAGGAAACCGATGAACAGGAACGGAGTCATACCCTTCTTGATCATCATGGTGAGCAGCAGGGCCAAGCCGTAGGCGGTCATGATCTTGGTCGAAACGTTAAGACCAGTGGACAGCCACTCGGGAACCATGTTGACGATGGCCTGAACCAGGTCGGTGCCAACAAAGACGGCGAGGAAGATCGGCAGGAAGTACATGACGGCGTACAGACCGGAGCCGGCGCAGATGTGCATACGGTAGGCGGTCTTGAACTTTCCGTTATCGATCGCGCTATCTGCCACATGGGTGAGGGCGGCGATGATGGAACGGAACACGATGCCGAGGAGCTGACCCAGGACGGCGACCGGGATGGCGATCGTCATGGCGGTCTCGGCGGAAGCATCGGTCAGGCACGCAAAGGCAGCGGCCACGATGCCGCCCAGGACCATATCGGGCGGAACGGCGGCGCCGACCTGCACCAGGCCCATGGACACGAGCTCGACGGCGGCACCGACGGCAAGGCCAGTGGGCACATCGCCCAGCAGCAAACCGACGAGCGTAGCGCCAACGAGGGGCTGCTCGAAGTTAAGACGACCGAGCAGGCGGGAGTCCCACATGCAGAACACGCCGACGAGGCCGACGAGCACCGCACTGATGAACGTATTCATACCCTTCTCCTTTCAGTCAGGCAAAAGCCTGGTTGATTACAGCTTGGCGTCGATGTCGACGCTCTGATACGTAGGGGTCTGCTGGACGTAGAGCTTAATGCCCATGTCGAGCAGCTGGTTGACGTCGGCCTTCTGGGTGGCGTCGAGGAAGACGGAGCTGTCCTTGCCGCCGACCTGATCGGCACCGTCGTGATTGGCGGTGGCGCCCAGGTTGATGGCGTCGAGCTTGTAGCCCTGGCAGAACTGCAGCATCTCGGCAGTGTTGCCAAAGACGAACATGACGCGCTCGCCGAGGGTGTTGAGCTTGTCCATCTTGGCGAGGGCACGCTCGACGGTGAAGACGTTCAGGCGCACGCCCTGAGGCTTGGCCAGCTTAAGAGCGCCCTTCTTGATGTCATCGTTGGCGGCAGCGTTGTCGACGACGATGATGCGCTCGGCCTGAACCTTGGTGGTCCAGGTAAAGACGACCTGGCCGTGCAGCAGACGGTAGTCAAGACGTGCGAGGACGATCTTGGCGGGACCGGAGCTGTGACGGGACGCCTTGGCCTTCTTGGCGGGAGCCGCGGCAGCCTCGACCGGTGCGTTGGGGTTGGTCAGACCGGTGCGGGCCTCGTTGATGAGGGCCGCGAGCTCGGCGCCCTTGACGGGGACGGGGCTCATAGCGAGCGTGAGCGCCAGCGGAATGTTGAAACCGCTGACAACCGTGAACTTCGTGCCGTTCTTGGAAAGCTCGACCATGTTGTTGTTGACCGAGCTGCCGAGCATATCGGTCAGCACATAGACGGTGTCGTCCGCGTTGAACGTGGCGATCATGGCGTCCACCTTATTGGTGATGGGCTCCTTGTCGTCACGAGCAAGCGACACGACGTGGACGTTCGACACGTCGCCGAGAACCATCTCGAGCGTGTCTTTGGCGCCTGCGGCCAGGCCGCCATGAGATGCGAGAATGATCTGATTCATCTTGCCTCCTCCTTTTCGTTATGGTCATTATAACGTCTTATACGTTGCTTATATTGCTAATTAGTATAAAGACCGTTCGCGGGTGAAAATCGACCGTTGACGGGTTTAACGTAATCGAAACGTTGGTGCAGGGTAGGTCGGCGCTGTCTTGGCGACGCCCGATCAGACGCCTCCCCAATCCCCTATCGCACGAAGTACCAGGGGCTTTCCTGCACGGTGGGCTCCAGCGCGATGCCAGTGCGTTCCTTAAACAGATCCATGTCCTGCGATTTCTCCGTCCACCACGCGTTGGGCTTAAAGGTCATGCTCTCAACGACATGACCGACAAACACGCTGTTGCGCAGCTTGGAGAAGTCGGTATTCATGATCAGGATGGACGCGAGCACCAGCACAATGCCCAGAACCTTGATCGCGCCGGCGGGCTCGGCATAGACACCAATGCCCACCAGTACGGTGACGACCGTCTCGAAAGACATTACGACGGGAACTTTCGATGTCTCGAGCCCCATGGACAGACCCTGCATATATAAGATGTAAGCCACGGCTGTGGGGATGAGTCCAAAGCCAAGGAACAGCAGCAGCAGCTGTGGCGACATTGCCGCGGCGACATCCGGCCACGGAGCCGCGATAGCTGCCATAACCGCACCGCCAAAAACAAAGCCCCAAAACGTGACAGCCAGCGGGTGGACCGTCTTGGTTGCTATCCGGCTAAACACCGCGAGCGACGCACCACAAAAGCCCGCAATCACGCCCGACGTGACGCCCCAAACCGAAAAATGAAAACCGGAAAGGTCGCCATTGGTCACTGCAAGCACGCAGCCAACGATGTTGAAGACAATGGCAACGAGCTTGTTGGGGGTCACGTCCTCGCGATAAAGCACGCGACCGAGCACGACGCCAAACACCGGCGAGGTATAGAGCAGCACCGAGGCCGTGGACATGCCGACCTCGCCCATGCACTCGTAATAGCAGGTGTTGGCGGCGGCCAGACCAACGATACCGACAAGTGCGCAGGGAACAAGCTCTTTAGGGCTTGCCTTGAACAGGGCCAGGGGACCCTGAGCCACGGTAGACCCCTCACCCGGACGGCAGCCCATAAACATCAGGACCGGCGCCAAGATAAGCGCTCCGACCAACAAGCGAAAGGCAGCCATGCTCTGGGACGAAACGCCCATGGCCGAGATGCCGTTTACAAAGATTCCGATGCTGCCCCACATAAGCGCGGCGACCAGCACCAGCACATAGCCCAGATTGCTTTTCTTCAACGCAGCCCCCTCGGTATTGTTTCCAATATGTTTCACACTACGTTATAGTCGTTATATACATTTTTCAAGACACAAATCGGCGAACGGGAAAATCTGCTTCCCAGCATACTCATTGGGGATGTTCTTAAATGAACCGTCGTTGGGGACGTTCCTGAATGCCTAGTCGTTTAAGTACGTCCCCAACGACTAAAGCGCCGCTGGTTGAGCATAAATCAGCGAGCGGGCCGCATTTGAGACAAGGTGACGTGAAACGAAAGGGCGCTGACC
>CABQNF010000052.1 GCA_902465465.1 uncultured Collinsella sp.
ATCTCGGCAGTAGCGGGGGAGTTGACCACGCAGCCCGCCGCGCCCTGCATCTCGGAGACGGCTGCCATCTGCACGGAGCGCTTACCGGTCGTAGTTCCGCCGCCCACGCCTACAAAGACCGGGCACTCGGCGACGGTCAACAGTGCCTGCGTAATGGCAGGCTGTGGCGTGAAGGGGTAAACGGCAAAGACGGCATCGGCGTTGGAGTTGCGGATAACCGCGACATCGGTGGTGTAGATGAGCGACTTGATGCGGCGGCCGAAGAGCGTAAAGCCGCTGGCCTCCTCGATCTCGTCGGGCATGCGAAGGGCCGCCTTGCGCAGGCGCCCGTCGATGGGCAGGGGCTCCATAGGGAGCAGGCCGTTGGGCGTGACGGCTACTTGGGGCTCGGTGAACTCGTCTGCGAGCTCGACCTCGGAGAAATCGACCGAGGCGACGATGTCCTCGTGAACCTCGGCGGGTACATCGATGGGAGCCTGGTCGTTAGTCGCGGCAGGCGCGTCGAAGGAACTGGTGCCGACAAAGGCGTCGACGCGCTCGTTTAGGTCGTTGAGGGTGTCCATGGAGACTCGATTCTGTGTGACGACGGCCGGCACGATGCAGCCGGAATTGCGAATGCTAAATCGTTTGACGAGTTGATTTTTCCCCGCCGCGCCATCCGTTAGACCGAAGGGCCGGCGAACGTGAAGGAGCTGTGGTGGCGGGTATCGAGGTGCTATCTTGAATGTCCCGTTTAAAAGAGAGGTGACGCGGTATGGAATTGACAGCAATGTTTGGCTCGATTGGCCTGTGTGTGGCCGCAATCGTTGCCGCCGCGGTCATCTACTTTGTGGTCACGGCCATTAAGGGCAAAAGGGCCGAACGCAAGGAGCGCGCGATGCTTAAACAGCATCGCGACCAGCAGGGCAAACGCGCACAGAGATAGCTTGTTGAGTTTTGGATCCGTGCGCTAGCTGCGTTTTCGAATCAGGGCAATGTAGAAGCCCTCAAAGTCGCGGCTAGGCGGAATGGTGAGCGTGCCGGGCAGGCCGTTGGCGATGGCCGATACCTGACCCGCGGCAATGGCCTCGGTCAGAGCGTTGGACTCGACGCGCGGCTCCTCGCCGGCTTCCTGGGCGCGGCGTGCTTCGCTTTCGCTCGGCGTGCCGTCAAGGGGGATGAGCTCGCAGTCCATATGCTTGTCGAGGGCCTCTTGCAGGGCGTCCTCGTTTTCCTGCGGCATGATCGAACAAGTGGAATAGACGAGCGTGCCGCCCGGCTTGAGGCCGGACTCAATGTTGTCGATGGTCTTGGTGCCTGCTCGGTCAGGCCGCGCAGGCTTTTCTCGTTGCCGCTGATGACGGTGCCCGTGCCGGTGCAGGGGGCGTCGAGCAGGATGCGGTCGAAGCGGAAGAACTCGTCGAGCTCGCGTGCGTCGATGCGCATGACGGGCACGTTTTTGGCACCTTGGCGGTGGAGGTTGGACTCAAGCTTTTCGGCGCGGGGGATGTTCATCTCACAGGCGGTGAGGTGTGCCTGTCCCTGCGTGAGGGCGGCGATCTGCGTCGTCTTGCCGCCAGGGGCTGCGCACATGTCCAGGATGTCCTCGCCTGCCTGGGCGCCCAGGACCAACGGCGGCATCATGGATGACAGGCTCTGCAGGTAGATCTTGCCGTCGCGGTAGATGTCGAGGTCCCACAGATCGGAAACCTGGGCCTCGGGCAGGATGAAGGCATCCTGATACCATGCGACGGAGCGGTGGGCGATCCCGGCGGCGTCGAGCGCGGCGGCGATGCCCTCGGCGGTCGTCTTGAGCGTGTTGGCGCGCAGCGTGACCGGGCGCGTGGCTGCGGCGCCAAAGCCTTCGATCATGCGCTCAGCATCGGCAGGCGTATAGGCGCCGGCAACCGTGTCGACCAAAAAGCGCGGCAGGTCGGCGGCACAGGGAAGGGCGGCAAGCTGGTCGGATAGCTCTGTAGCGGCAAACTGCCTGAGCTTGAGCTCGGGCTTAACCTGCTTTTTCTGCTTACGACGACGCGGCTTGGACATCCGTCTTTCCTTCCACCTAAATGATTATTCTGGGACGGGGATTAAAAAATCATTCCATGACCCCCGTCACAGAAAGACTGTACTGTGGCGCCCGGGAATGATTTTTTAATCCCCGTCCCAGAATAATCATTCCCGGGCGCGTTGCTGTTAGCGTGCTTTAGTACTGGCTCTCGTGCTTGCTAAAGAAGTCGAAGCGCGGGGGCAGCGGCTTTACGCGGTGCTCGCCGGGCTTCTCGCCCAGGCTCTCCACAAACTCGTCCGTGGAGGCAAAGATGTTGTCCCAGCTAAAGAAAGCGACCGGATCGACGTCGAAGTACTCGCAGATGAGCTCGCAGCCAGCCGGGACGATGCCGTGCATGAGCACGGTCGCCACGCGCAGCTCGGTGAAGGCGTCGACCAGGGCCTGCTTCATGGCGGCGTTGGCCGGCTCGCCCTCGAGCTTGTTGGCGGCCTTGGAGGCGTCGCTCCAGCGCTTGTTGGCGGCGCGCAGGTAGTCGTCGCACACGGCGAGCGCGCGGTGCGTCTCGAACTTGTACATGGCCTGCTCAAAGGCAAGGGCGGCCTGTTCGGCAGCCTCGACCACGGCGGCAGAGGCGGCGCCGGCGGGAATGCAGCCGTTGCGATAGGGGCTCTCGTCGCCCTCCTTGACGGCGACGCCGTAGAAGCAGCTGCGGGCCAGGCGGTTGAACACGCCGGTCAAGAGAGCGCTCTCCTTAAGGGCCGGATCGATAACGCGCTTGTCGTCGCAGGCGCGCACCTCGTTGCCGTCCTTGTCCTTGCCGGTCACGCGCGTGTCATATGCCCGCAGGTGTAGTGGTTGAGCAGGTCGTCTGCCGGCGGGGGAGGCGTCTGCGAGGACGAGCTGGCTTTTTTGCCCATGTAGAGCAGGTGATAGCAGGCGCTGACGGTGCTCTGCGTAAGGTCCCAACCCAGGGCCTCCCACATGGCTGTCTGAGCGATGCAGTAGAAATAGATGTTGTCCTGACCGATGAACTGGTAGATCTGTGCGTCGTCCGAGCACCACCAGTCGCGCCAGTCGAGCGAGCTGTGCTGGTAGGTGGGCGCGGGGACCTGCGTGGAGTCGGCAGCGGGCTCGCCCATGAGGGCGGCATCCTGGGCGGCGACACCCTCGGTCACGTCGGCGGCCTTGGCATCGCGCGCGAGCACGGTACGCGTATAGCTGATGGGCGCCCACAGGCTCTCGGGCCAGCACCAGCAGGTGACGTCGGAGACGCCATCGACCTCGGGCACCGGAACGCCCCAGCCGATGTTACCGGTGATGCGGAAGGGCACGAGCGCCTTGCCGCTGCGGAAGCGCACGCCGCCGTTGGCGAGCACCGCGTGGGCGTCGTCGCGCTCCTTCCAGCTGGGGAAGGTGACGGTAAAGCTGCTCTTGTTGCCCTCGGGCTCCAGCACGGTGTGCTCGGGAAGCTGATCCTCGACGGCATCGAAGGCCTCGCGGAACTTGTTCTGGATATAGAGCTGAGCCGGCAGCAGCCACTCCTCCATAGTCTTGGAGACCACGGAACGAACCTGCGGGTTCTGGGCGAGCTTGGCGGTATAGGTCTTCATAAAGTCGAGGTAGGCCGGCAGGTCGAAGTAGAGGTTGTCTACCGGGCGCAGCTCGGGCACCTCGCCGGTGAGCTGGCTTTTGGGCGCGATGAGCTCCTCGGGCTCAAACTGGTGACCCAGGTCGCACTCGTCGGCATAAGCCTTCTCGGACTTGCAGCCCTGGATGGGGCAGCGGCCGATTACCTGACGGCCGTTGAGGAACGTGCCGGCCTTGGCATCGTAGAACTGCAGCGTGGAGCGCTTGGAGATGGTGCCCTGCTCGTGCAGGCGCTTGATAATCTCGGCAGTCACCTCGTTGTGAATCTGCGCGGCCGGCTCAAGGCCCGAGCCGCCGTAGATATCGCAGCTGATGTTGTAGTTGTTGAGGGTCGCGGCCTGGCGGGAGTGATTGGACTCGACATACTCGGCGATGGACTTGTCGTAGCCCTCGTTCTCCTTGAGCTTGCGGTAGCTCTCCATGATGGGCGAGCCATAGCAGTCGGTGCCCGAGGTGAAGATGACGTTCTCGCGGCCCAGACGGTCGCGCAGGAAGCGGGCGAAGAAGTCGGCCGGGACAAAGACGCCACCGACGTGGCCAAAGTGAAGGCCCTTGTTGCCGTAGGGCTCGCCGGCGGTAACGATGGCGCGGCGAGGCCAGCTGGGACGGTCGTTCATGGAGTATTTGGATGCCATGGGACTCCTTCGCATATGGTGAGAGCGCGGCCGGGCACAAGGCCTGGCGACGCGGTGGTCAATTCGTGCATATCGTTCGACATTATCGCACATGCGGACGGGTACGTGGCAGGGGCGCTATCCTAAGATGCTATGAATGAGATTTCCAACATACATGCGTTTGAAGACGAGGATTTTCTGCACGCCTGCTTTGTGTGGGGGATGGCCGTGCTTGGCGCATTTGCCGTGTGTCTGGTGCCGGTGTTTATGCTGCTGGGCGGGCCTGCGGACTTGGATGCGGCTGACGCGGGCGGCTGGATGGCCGTCTTGGGATGGATAGTCGGCTTGGCTGCGATCTCAATGGCGTCGTTCGCCGTGCACGAGCTGGTGCACGGTGTGTTTTTTAAGCTGCTGGCGCCTGCGGGCGCGCAGGTGACCTTTGGGGCGAATCGCGAGACGGCGATGATCTATGCCTGCGCCGAGGGCGTTGTGTATTCGCGCCGGCGGTACATGGTGGTTTGCCTGGCGCCGACGGTTGTTGTGACGACAACGCTTGCCCTGGGGTTTGCGTTTTCGGGCTATCCGCTGCTGTGCTATCTGGCTGCCGGCTTGCATTTGTCGGGCTGTGTAGGCGACTGGTATTACGTGCGGACCATTTTGCGCGACCGCCGCATTGTCGCCTGCGAGGATACGTCCTTTGGCGTGCGCTTTTTTGGGTGAGGAGATGTCGATGAAGTCGTTGTTGCTGCATGCGTGCTGTGCACCATGCTCGCTTGAGCCGGTTCGCCTGCTGCGCGAGGAGGGGTTTGAGCCCACAATCTGCTGGACCAACCCCAATATTCAACCGCGCGATGAATGGCAGCGCCGCTTGGACGAGCTGCGCCGGTGGTGTGTCGATGGCGACATCGAGCTCATCGAGGCAGGGGAGGACCGCGATCACTGGGAGACCGGCGTGGCACCGCTGGGTGCCGATCGGCCTCGTCGCTGTCGCGCGTGCTATGCCCTGCGCTTGGCCGAGGCGTGCCGCGTGGCCCAGGAGCGCGGGTTTGAGTTTGTGGGCACGACGCTCGCCGTCTCGCCGTATCAGCTGTTCGATACCTGCAATGACGTGCTCAAGCGCCTGGCGGCGGCACGTGGGCTCACTCCGGTGATTCGCGATTTTCGCCCGTATTACCCCGAAGCGACACGCCGTTCGCGCGAGCTTGGCATGTATCGGCAGAACTACTGCGGCTGCCGCTTCTCGGCTGTTGAGGCGGCCATGGACCGCGCCCGCATCCGCGACGAGCGCAAAGCCGCCAAAAAGTAGTTCATTTGGGACGTCAGCCTGCTAGGATGTAGAGCGGACTTTAGCTATATAAGGAGTATCCGACGTGTCTATGCGTACCGATGATTTTGACTACAACCTTCCCGAGGAACTGATTGCACAGGCTCCTGCCGAGCCGCGCGACTCCTGCCGCCTGTTGGTGGTGGATCGCAAGGGCTCCCGGGCGGGAACGCCGTTGGAGCACGGCGGTACCGTTGAGCACCGCATCTTCCGCGACATCATCGACTATATCGAGCCGGGCGACGTGCTCGTCATCAACAAGACGCGCGTGATGCCGGCCCGCCTGATCGGTCGCAAGGCCGGCTCGGGCGGCGTGGTCGAGACGCTGCTGCTCAAGCGCCGCGAGGATGTGGATCCGCTGGGTCACGTTTGGGAGTGCCTGGTCAAGCCGGGTAAGCGCCTGAAGCCCGGTGCTCAGATTGAGTATCGTGCGGGCGGCGCCCATGCGCCCGAGGGCGCGCCCGTGGTGCTGACGGCCGAGGTCGTCGACTTTGTTAACGATAGCCGCGGTGGCCGTCTGGTGCGCTTTGAGCCGGCCGGTTGCAATGCCGCCGGCGACCCGCGCACGCTCGACGAGGCCATCCACGCTGCCGGCCACGTGCCGCTGCCGCCCTACATTACCGATTACGAGGGCGATCCCGAGAAGTACCAGACCGTCTACGCCATGAAGGAGGAGCACTCGGCTGCCGCTCCTACGGCGGGTCTGCACTTTACTCCCGAGCTCATGGCCGCTATCGAGGCCAAGGGTGCGAAGTTTGCCGCCGTCGAGCTCGAGGTGGGTATCGATACCTTCCGTCTGGTGGAGGAGGACGACCCTACACAGCACGTGATGCACACCGAGCGCTACCACGTGTCGCAGGAGGTTGTCGACGCTGTGCATAAGGCGAAGGCCGAGGGCCATCGTGTGATCGCCGTCGGCACTACCGCAGTGCGCTCGCTCGAGAGCGCGTTTGACGCGGACGCGCCGGTGTCCGATCCGGCTGTGACGGCGCGCTATTTTGAGGGCCGCGAGGACGGGGCCGACACGCTCGGCCGCGGTGACATCGTGGTGCGCGAGAATGCGACGACGCAGCTCTACCTCATGCCCGGCTCGACCTATCACGTGGTCGACGCGCTGATCACGAACTTCCACGTGCCGCGCTCCACGCTCATGATGCTCGTGAGCGCACTTGCCACCCGCGACCAGATCATGGATGCCTACGCCGCCGCCATCGAGGAGCGCTACCGCTTCTTCAGCTTTGGCGACGCCATGCTCATTCAGTAGGTTACGGCGTTTTACAAACGCCGTAACCGGTCGACGCTGCGCGGGCCGCATTTGGACAATCTGACGTTCAACTTCAAGGGCGCGACCAGAAGGTCAGCGCCCTTTCG